>JAGLNB010000076.1 GCA_023139715.1 Planctomycetota bacterium
AAAATCCACCATCGGTTTGTAGCCAATGGTTTTTTCAGCTAAGCTAATATCAGCAAACGAATGTTTTACATCGCCTGGGCGAGATTTTGTGTAGGTCGGCTTAACATCCTTGCCAAGAGCATTGTTAATACTGTCAATGACCTCATTAACCGTTACGCATTCGCCGCCGGCAATATTGACAACCTCGCCAGCTGTGCGCTCCACACGAGCCGCAAGAAGATTAGCCCGGACAACATTATCAATATAAGTAAAATCGCGACTCTGCTGGCCATCACCAAAAATGGTTGGCGATTCATCTTTCAATATGGATGTTACGAAAGCCGGTATTGCTGCGGCATATTGACTTTTCGGATTCTGATAGGGACCAAAAACATTAAAATATCGCAACGAAATCGTCTCGAGACCAAAAACTTTATAAAAAACTTTAGCATAATATTCGCCCACCATTTTCGCTACCGCATACGGTGAAAGCGGTGATGTAAGCATCGTTTCAATTTTGGGCAAAGTTGGCGTATCGCCGTAGGCCGACGAACTAGCCGCATAAACAAAACGTTTTATGCCTGCATCACGAGCGGCTAAAAGAAGTGTAAAAGTTGCATCAACACAATGTTTGTGCGTAGCAGCAGGGTCATCAACACTTAGCGGAACAGACGGCAAAGCGCCCTGATGCAAAACAATATCTACACCCTTCATAGCCGAACGGGCTACATCTTCATCACCCATATCAGCTTCTATGAATTCGATTTTGTTTGTTACATCAGAAAGATTACTTTTTTTGCCGGTCAAAAGATTATCAACAACTCGAACGAAACAACCGTCAGCAACCAGTTGTCTGCAAATATTTGAACCAATGAAACCAGCTCCGCCTGTGACTAAAAACTTATCCATAATAATGTTTACCTTAAACTAACTGTTAAAATTTGAACCGGAAACAGATGCCAAGAATAACGAATCAAATGGTTTGTGCAAGCTGTAATTTCTGGTATTCCTGATAGGCGTTGAATTGTTCGTGGAAGTAACCGCCCTTCATAGCTTTAACAGCAAAGAGAACGCAGCCCAAAATTGGGGCATTAACTTCCTTCAATTCACGAATGGTTCGCTGAGCAGCACCTCTTTTTGTGGCAGCTGCATTAAATACAAGAATAGTTCCATCCACAATTCTCGCTAAAATCTTCGCATCTGTAACGAGAAGTACAGGCGGGCCATCAACTATAATGTAATCGTAAATTTCACGCTGCTGTTTAATCAAACGTTCCATCTGCTCACCACCAAGCAGTTCTGCTGGATTGGAAGGCAGCGAACCTGAAACAATTACGTCAAAATCTTTTATACCACTGCTTCTAACAACATCACCAAAACCAAGACCACCTGTCAGTAAATCACTCAAGCCAAAATCGGCTCGCTCAGTAGCATCATCAATGCCATCTTCACTTTGCTGATTTGGAAAAATAGTATGTAGATTCGGTCGCCAGAAGTTGGTGTCAATCAACAATACTTTTTTATTCTCGGCCGCAAAAGTTGTCGCAAGATTAACTGCAACCGAAGTCTTGCCATCACCAGCCATACCACTGGCAACAAGTAAAACCCTGGAAGATTCCCCTGAAACTGACAATTTCAAGTTGGTTCTGAATCGCCTGTACGCCTCGCTTACAATGGAATAAGGTGCTTGCCTGACAACATGGCAAAGATTAACTTTACGTAATTGATCATCTTCAGCTGCATCAGGAATAACACCCAAAAGTGAGATGTGTAGAAATTTACTAATATCCTTTGGTGTACGAACCAAGTCATTAAGAAGCTCCACAAGAAAAACAAGACCGACACCAAACATAAGTCCTAACATAAGTCCACCAGGCAAATACATCTGCCACTTCGGCGAACTCATTTCCAGCGGAACAGGTGCGTAGCCGACAAACTGAACTTTCGGAGTTTCGGGGTCATCGTGCATTATCTTTAGCTTTTCAACCTGAGATTTGACAGAATCAAGCATATCTTCTCTCTCATCCCTTATAGTTACTCGCTGAGCATACTGTATGCGAGCCAAATCCAAATCTCTTTTTTTTGCCTCTGCTTCTTTACGCAATTTTTCCATCTCTTCAAATTTACTGCTCATCACAGTCATGCTATCCTGTGCATTTTTGAGATTTGATTGCCTTGTTTGTTCAGCAATCTCGGCCTTCCTCGCAATCCTTCTTTGTATAATTTCGTTTATCTGTTCCTGTGTTTGGCGAACCACACGGTGATTCTCGCCAAATTTGGTAAGTTTGCCCGAAAGCTGTGCTTCCTGCAAGGCAAGTTGCTGGGCTAACATAACCATAATAGGGTCATTTTCTATCTGCTGGCTAACCTGCTCATTAACAGGGCCTGTCGCCTGTTTTTCAAGAGTTCGTATACTCGCACTAATCTGATTCATTTCCAGAAGAATATCGCTCTGGTCAAGCTCCAAAGCATTTAGCTTTCGAGTAATCGTATGCTCAAAATCATTATCTTCAAGGTCGGTAAAACCCCATCTCTTACGAACGTCATCCAGTGCTTTTTCAGCTGAATCAAGATCCCTTTGAACTCTAACCCTTTGGTCTTCAAGCCGTGCAAGTTTTTCAGCTATCTCACCTTTTTTTGTACTGCCCTGAGAAGCAATAAACAAACTAACCATTTCATTTACTATCAAGGCCGCCTCTATTTTATCACCACAGGTCATTGCCAACCTGACATAATCTCCATCCCTTTGCGCAGAGGCAACAAAACGCTTCCTTAAATCTTTAACCGCTTTGGCAATGCTCTTGTCTTTGACTTCCCCGAAATCATTGAACCACTCCGTTTCTCTAACCTTATCCCTCTCAACCAAACTCTGAAGCGTACTCTGCTGTTTTATCAGCCCAGCCATAGACAAACGAGAACCATATTGAATATCCTTTGAAACCTGAGTTCCAGAAATAGTCATAGGGTCTTTTTCAACTGGCGGCAAAACTTTAATGTAGGTTTCAGCTGTGTATTTCGGAGAATACCTCCGTAACAGATACCAACTCGTCCCTCCAACTATCAATCCTAACACAGAAAAAGATGAAATCAATAATACATGGCGACGTAATATGCCAAATATTTCCTTAGGTGTCATCGCATCAGGAGGAGCCGGAGGCCTCTGCCCCATCGGCCTGATTGCTCTGTTTGGTATTTTCTGCTGTTCCATCATATTAACTTATTATCGGCTATTCTTAACATCATCTGTTGTATAAATCTCAAAATATGGCTAATTTGAGAGACGTTCAATAGCAGACTTTATTCGATCTTTAACCACATCTGACAAACTATTCGCTCCCGTTTTAATTGCCTGTTCATACGCAGCAATAGCCTCGGTTGTCAAGCCAAGCTTCTCATTTATCATTCCCAGATGCTCATAAACGTCAGATGGAGCAGAAAGGTCTTTTTGCTCATACTGCTGCAGAGAAGTCTGTACAAACTGGGCTGCCTTTTCAAACTGACCGTTTTTATACAACACGTAAGAATAAGTATCCAAAAAGCCGGGGTTATTCGGCTGAGTACTATAAGCACGCTGCGAATACTCAAGTGCCTTTGCCAATTGGGTATTATCCTCAGCCAGCATATAAGCCAAATTATTAAGTATTACTGCATTATTCGGCATTTCAGTCAATAAACTTTCATATTCTGCAATAACTCTTCGCAAATAACTGTTATCGGATGTTTTGTTATAAACTGAATTCAAAACTGCAATTTTACCTATAACATAATCAACCCTGCGAGGATCATCATGGCCGACTATCTGTATGCATTTCTCAATATAGTCAAGTGCCTTATTGTATTCGCCTCGTATCTTCATTAAATTAAACATAGTAAAATTGGCAGAAAGCGAATTTGGAGCAGCTTCAAGTTTCTTTTTGCAATAAGCCAGCGTTTCCTCTGCTCCTATAAGAAAATACATTCTTTGTAGTGTCCATAATTTTAGAGTTTCATTTTCACCCGTTCTGTCAGCAGCTTTCTGGCAGTATTGAACGGCACTTGCCCTGTCGTCCAATTTCAACTTCGCTTCTGCCATCGCTATAAAGGCCACTGAAGCAAAATCACTATCAACATATTTTCTTGCTTCATTGAAAACCTTATCTAATTTTCCCTGCAAAACAAGCGATTTCAGATAACCATAAAACGCTTCGTCAGCATCATCCTTATTGCCGCTTTTTCCTCTTTCCCAGGCATTTCCATACAGTTGCTCTGCCCATTTAAAATCACCTATATATATGGCAAAACCGGCAACTCGGATATTCCATGCAATATCATCCGGCGATTCCTCAAGAGTGCGTTCATAAAAGCTTTTGAGTTCCTGCTTTTTATTAAGCTGCAAATAAACTTTTTCAAGCAGATTTCTGGCTTCGACGGGAGCCGGTGAAACACTAAGCAGATTTTCAAGTTCAGTTAAAGCATCCTCGCCCCTACCTGCTCGCAAATATGCTCTGGCCAAAGCTATCTGAACGGCAGGGTCAACT
>JAGLNB010000077.1 GCA_023139715.1 Planctomycetota bacterium
TTAAGCTCTCCATTTCGCATCATCAGCCACGCTTCAAACATCAGAACTCTGTTTTCATTTGGATAGAGTTCCTTTGCTATCTGCAATTTGTTTTCAGCTTCACTTATGAGGCCAACCCTGATAAAAGATTGTATCTGAAGCAGGCGGCTGTCAGCTGTATCTCTAAGCAACAAAAGTTCATCGGTATATTTTTCGACAGCTTCTCTGTCTGCCATTTTTTCTGCAACGAGTATAAGCCCTCTGATTACACCAACATTGTCCGGTTCATTCTGGTACACCTGATGCAACACCTCCAGCGCTCTTTCAAGCTGACCGCTCTGAACATAATGGTTCCAAAGCAAATTTTCCTCTTTGGAACCCATAAGCAATTCTTCAGCTTTTTTATCCTGTCCAATTGCACGGTAATACTTTGCATAGCTGTAAAGCATTGCTTTATTGTTTGGATCATATTCAAATGCCTGTTTAAATGACGAAGCAGCAAGAGCAAGCAGAGCATCTTTTCGCTGACCACTGGATTCATCCAAAGCCATCTCAGTCGCCAATTCGCCGAGCATCACAGCATTTTGAATACTTGGAACAATCTTTTGTAAACTTTGGCGAATTGCCAATGCTTTATCAGGACTATCTTTGCGTATATATTCAGAATAAAAACTCTGCAACTGCCATTCATTCGGATTCAGATACATCGCCTTAATCAAAGCATCCCTGGTCTCGATATTCTGGTCGGATGATACATTTGAACCAAGTTTTTCATTCCGCCTGTAAAGGGCAAAAGCCAAACCTTTCGCAATAGCTCCGTCAAGAGGATTCAAGGACACAGCTCTTTGCATATCTTCGATGGAAGCATGTTCATTGCCAAGAACAGCGTTAATATTGCTCCTCAGTAAAAGGGCCTGTGAAAAAACGGGTTTTTGTTCAAGACATTCATCAAGCTTAGCGAGTGATTCTTTATATTGCTCCCGCGATGCAAATAAACGAGCTTCGAAAAATTTCCCATGGCAGTAATCAAGATTTCTACTGTTTGCCAATTTTGAAATTTGTTCTGCCAGTTTCCAATCCTTTTTGGCAAGTGTAATATCAAAAAGGTGATTTACTGCAAAATGCTGCAAATCCGTAATACTTCCATTTGCTCCATTTTTATCAGCGGAGAGTAACGGAATAACAACCTTCTTAAACTGCACAATTGCTTCATTTGGATCATTATTGTTTTTATAAAACGAACCAAGATTCACAGCCCGCTTAATTGGGTCTGCTATATCCGACAAAACATCCTTTTCTATTTCCTTTCGTCTCTCGACAGACACATTCTGCGGGTCAGCTTCGGCGAGCATCTTTTTGTAAAATAAACCTGTCGTATTATTCGGAAATTGTGCCAAAAATTTGTCAACTAAATCACTCGCCCTGCTTATTTCCCCAACTGAGATATAACCATTTAAAACATTAACAATAGAAAATATTTTGACCGAATTTGGTTCTTTAAGTAAAAGCTGCTCTACTAACCCAACCAAGCTATCCTTATAGCTTTCTAATTCGCTATCTACCAACACCTCATCATTTAATTCCTTAGAAATATCTGGTGATGCAACAAAATCACCCTTCATCTGCTTCTGTTCTACGGCTTTTTTAATCTGGCCAATCTTTGTTTCAAACAATGCCAACTCAGCTTTAATTACATCCACATCTTCCGAACTCAACTGGCTTAATTGCTCTTCGGCTCTATCAAATTGTCTTAGCGCAATATAGCATTTACTACGAATTATCTGACTCCTTTGATTGGTCCAGTATTCCTTCTCGAAAAAGTTCACAGAACCCAACGAAGATTCGTAGTACCTTAGCGAGAACAATATATCAGCATAATCCAAAATAGCTTCCGGTTTGGTCCATGCTATATTTGCACTAATAGCATCTTCCATAAATTCTCTTACTGCACCAAGTTCCGGAGTATCTTTAAAAACTTTCGCAAGCATATAGGAAAGCTGTGAATCTTTTCTCCCAGACGCTCTGAATTGTTCGTAAATAGCATATAGCATCCTAATAGCAACTTCTCTGTTTCCCTTGGCAAGTTCAAGCATTCCCCGCCACTTAATAACCTGAGGTTCTTCGCCGCTGCCAAAAAGCTGCTCAATTTCACGAACTTCGTTCTCGGCATTTTCCAGCAGTTCTTTCTTTTGCGATTCCACTGCCATTTTAGGATCAGCAGAAAAATCTAGTATTTGTTCAATGTAATAATTGGCAAGAAAAACATGAAGTGAAATTCTGTTCATTTTACTCGCCCATTTCTGCGGGCCACTCTGCTCTTGTGCATCCGGCAAAGTTAGGGCTTCTATGGCTATTTCTTCCGCCTTTTGCCTGTCGGAAGAATTGCCATAAATAGAGAATCTACGATAATACAAATTAGCTGCATATACTCCATACTGAACATTGCCTGCGTCAAGCTGCCTTGCTTTTTCGATAGCATCTATAGCTTTGTTAAGATTCTCCAATCCCAACTGTTGATAGAATGAAGATAGCATTAAATATGCTTTTGCGCTGGAAGCAAATCTTTTTACAAGAGATAAATATTCAGGTTCAAGGGCAAGAACATTATCCTTACGCTGTTCAGCATCTGACCTTTGTGCAAGCAAAAGTTTCATATCCAAAAGGTTTATATATGCTTGTGCTTCATCAGGCATAATCTCAACCGCTTCTTCTAAAAGCTCTATGGCACGATCAACAGATTCAGTTTTTTGTCTGAAATCACCTCTTGAAGCAAAAATATCTCCGCGAGTAGTCATTGTTTTAGCGAGATACCAGTAAATATTAATATTATCCGATTCTATATCCTTAGCTCTTTCCAAATCCTCAATTGCCTGATCAAGAGATTTGTCTCTATCGGTTACAGCTCCCTGACCGACCATTTCAAGAACAGCCCTGCCTCTTAGCAGGTAAAGATAAGGACCCATCTTTTTTGCGACAGGCGTTGTAGTCGCTCCAAGGTCACCAACAAGGGTGTCCCACTTTGCAATGCCACCTTCAATCAAGTCCAAATCTTCAACTACGTCTATAAATTCAGATGCCTGCGATGCAACTTCCTGCCAAACTCGCCTGGCTCCACCATCAGCCATTATATAAACATATTTCAGCCGTCCAAAGCGAGCATGCACATTCTTCGGATCCACTCGGATTATTCCATTCCAGCAGCCCAACACATTATTCCACTGGCCAGTTGCCATATAAACATCTGCCAACTTAAAAAGCATTTCTATTCTGAGCGAATCGGTTTTTGCATAGGCACGCGCCTTGAGATAATTGCGCTGCGCGGCTTCGTAATCTTTTTCTACAAACGCCGCATTGCCATCTTCGATAAATTTATCCGGATCTCTGGTCAAACGCAAAAATGCCAGCATAGCCACTAATCCAAAAACCACCAAAACCGCGGAACCTATTAAGGCAACTTTTTTATTTAATCTTTTCTTTGCCATAAACCCTTTCCTTCAATTCTTCATAAAAACAGCTTATTAAAAATCACGCCAACTCCATAACAACATTAACCAAAGTTATAAAAGCTAATCGCTTTTCCAATCTGGCCAGTGCTGCTGTTCCAAAATCGGCAAAATTACGTCCAACAATCCACCACTTGCCAGAATCGCATCCTCCTTGTCAGGATAAACGATTTGGCCAAATTCGTTGTTATAAAACTTCCATTCCACTTTAGAGAAATATGAATGCTTGCCACGAATATTTTCGTTAAGAATCAATCGAGCGGTATTTCTGTTGCCAGCATAACGGCCGTTTAATTTGAAAAAATATAAAACAGCAAACTTCTTACCATCCTGCAAATAACTTCCGGTATCGCCAAAAACCACATATCTACCTGGAATCTCAGAATCCAGGCCATCAATATTGACCGTAAATTTAAGATTTTCAGTATCTATTCGTTGATAGCCAACACCAACATAGCATTCATCAGGAACGTGCGGAACTCTATCGGGAATTTCATAATACGTAATAAATAATGAGCAGTAACGCAGACGACTATCCGCTTCAACCGAAGCATCCTCCAGCACCCATTGAATATAATCTTCAGTACCAAGCGCCTTTACTATTTCCAAATTACTAATTTTTTCTTTTGACAACACTTTGTAATGAGCCAAGCCATTCTCATCGAGAAAATCCAAAGATT
>JAGLNB010000078.1 GCA_023139715.1 Planctomycetota bacterium
AGAAGCTTTTGAAGCCCATCGGGTATGCATATCTCCATCAATAGCCCTCCCCTGCACAAATTCGTGATTGTCATTTTCCACCGATGAAGCTACAGATTCTAAAACTTTAAGCTCATTTCCTGAAACACTTGAATGGGAAAGTAACACTGTCATAAATACAGCCGCCAAAATCAATATCCTTTTCACCATCTTTTACTCACTCCTTCAATAGCTAACAATAAAAAAATGCTTTACGCCGTCAGGGATTTATTTATCCCTGACGGCGTAAACTTATTACTTATTACATTTCCCAGGGTTTCGTATTGTCGTAACCGAAAACCAATTCTGCCGGCAATTTATCAAAGAATATCTCGTCTCTGGTAAAATTGCTCCATTCTTTTCCGTTAATCTTCACAGTCTTAATTTTCTTGTTCAAGAATGGCGACTTAAACACAAAACCTTTTGGCGGCTTTGCTTTGCCGGAAATTTTTACTCTTATGGTATCTCCATCTTTTTTCGTGGCGTAACTTATATCTCCATAATAAGTAGCCATATTCTTTACAGAAATACCTTCTTTTCTTTCAAGCCACTTTTCATCAACCCCGTGGCCGAGAATCAACTTATCTCCTGTTTCATAAACAAACAAACTCCTGACGCTGTTTATGTATTCTGCGCCAACCCAGGTGTGAGGCATATCGCCAAAATAACCGGCAAAGCGATAATCGCTGTTAACAACCTCTGCCAATTGATTCCACTTAAGCGGCCGTCTGCATTTCAGCATAAACCTTAATAAGTCAAGTCCCTTATCCTTCTCTCCCATATAAAACAGGGCTGGCGTAGTTCTTAATTCATAAGGTGTAAAGCAATACTTCGCATTGGGCTTGAATCTACTCGATAAATCTTTGTAATATTTACTAAATGTGAACTTCAACCATGGCTTAAATTCCGGCGTTTGTAAATTTACCAGTTCATCGCAATACATAATAGCTACTGCTGTAGAAGTGGGATCGAAATCACCGAGAGAAGCGCTGGCCGGAATATAATCAACCTTAAAAAACTCTTTGGTTGCTCTTATTGAATCATAAAAACATTTCTTAAAATCGTTATATTCCTTGTCAGCCCATTTGGCCAACTCATCTTCTCCGAGGATAGTGAAAATATCTCTGCCATCCTTCCAGCCTTTAAGTCCCCAGAAATCATCCCAGTAGGAATATTCGCAGCCGTATCCTTCATGGCTCCTGGATGGCGGAAGAATACCATAATATTTTCTCTTTTCGGCAGAGCCATCCTTAAATTCCGGCGTAAGCGTCTGGCTTCTTAAATACTCAAGATATTCCAACGCCTTCTTTACATTGACGAGTTTGCCTTTCAGGAATTTTTTGTCTCCGGTAAATTTATAATATTCGAAAACAGTGTAAACATATTCACCCTGGCAATCATATTCTATCAAATTATGCGGCGGCTTTTCCTCCCATAAAGGATCTTCGGCTTTGGTGTCAATAATGGGCGGAATCAGGCCGTTCTCATATTGAAAAGTTGTAAACCAATCAATAAACTCCCTTATTTCGGAATCTACGCCCATCTTTAACAACGCTGTAGCTGCCATGCCGCCATCACGTATCCAAGATTTCTCGTAACTTCTTGCGCCGGGCTGTAATGCAGGGCCATCCTTGGTTATCAAATTATACGCAACATACGATTTTAATGTGTTTACTATATCCTGCTCAGGAATATCGATTTCAACTCCGCTGACCTTTGATTCCCAGTAGGCAATAGTTTTTTTAAGATTTTTTTCGAATCCTGTCTTTATGGCATCCTTGCCCATTTCCGCATTTAAGCTTGGCATCTTATCGTGAAGCGGTATGGCCACAAAGAACTCTTTGCTTTGGCCCGGCTTTAATTCAAAATCATATCCTAACGCAGATGACGCAAACCCTTTGGCATCTTCTATATTTGTTTCTTTCGGAACAATCCCTTTTTCTATAAAAGCGGTAATGTCGCCCTGCAACCCCTGCAAAGAAGGAACCTTAAATGGAAGTTTCAAATAGGCACTGCCCGCAATAGAGCCAACCACATCGGGTTTTACTAATGGAAATATCTTGAATTTATTAACCGTCAGTTCTTTTTTACGGTGCATTGTGATATTGTTATCTATGTTTATCACATTATTCGAATATTCTATTTTATTAATATGCGAAAAGCCGCCGTCGCTCTGCCATGGCGGAAATATTTGAAGCGGACGAATAGTCAGGAATAATTTGCCTGATGCATTGTTTTTTGTTTTGTTTTCAACCTTGTACTGGACGTAGGCAATGGATTCGCTCCTTTTGCCATGAACAAATAATTTCACGTTCATTTCGACATCATTGTAATTCCACTTAACGGAAGGAATAGGCAGATAGTCTTTCTCAAGAGACTGAGTTACTTTGGCATTCTCTCTCGTAATAAGTTTACCATCTAAATACATAAATGGTATGATGCTGAAGCCCCTTTTGTGCGGCTCAATTGTGCCGTCTTCGCAGATAATTACCTCATTATCATCGCCCTCAACTCCTATCGTGTTCCAATACGCCTGTTTTTTTGATAGCCATCTTGGATAATAAGCAGGTGATTGTTCCGCCACTATTTCGTAATACTTTTCCAGTGTTATCAGTCCGGTTGTCCCTGTTATTTCTATATTTTTGATTCCAACGCCACTGCCGGAATTGCTTTTGCCGCATGCAATTTTCATAAATTTAGCGAAGGTCTCATTAAGATAAATTTTGTCTGTTCCCTGCCTGTCTTTCCTGGCTTTGTAAACAGAATTCCATTTTTCTCCATCGTCAGAAATTAAGACCTCATAATCTTCAGCATAATCTTTATCCCAGTCAATGAACACGCCGGTAATTTTTTTAGTCTCGCGAAAATTAATATTAAGCCACTGATTATCTGAATGTTTACTATGCCATAACCCGTCCTTCATTACATTTTTCGCTGCGAGGGTATCCGATAAAACAGATGAGGCGGTAATAACAGGGCACTCAACGCTGATGTCATCGAACCATACGTATGAAAGTCCTTTGCCCATGGACATATTTTCGCTTATACATTTAACGATAACTTTTTTCGTATCCTCGGGAGCTTCGCCATTTACCATCATTTTGGTCCATTCAAATCTGCCCGACAGCACTTCACTTTGACGGGACATTAAAAGATTATCGTTGGAATCCCAAAACTCCAGTTTCAGGCTGGCCTTTCCGGCATATTTATCTTCCGACTTCATCCATGCTTTGAAGATAAAGAGATCTGCCTTTTTAATTTCACCGGGAGCTTGAATCTCCTGAGAAATTTCACCGTAAGCGTTTTTGGCTCCGCCATCATTGCTTATGCCATAGGAAGATTTACCTTCGTAGGGGTGCCACGGATGCGTCTCAATTCGGCCTGCATTGCCTTTCTTTTCCCAGTGAGCGGCACCCTCTTCAAACGAGGGATTTTTCAAAATCTCTACCGCTTCCGGCGACGGCACAGCAGAAGCGCCTTCCAGAAATATGCCAGTTAGAATCATCAATGTTAGAAATAAATTAAACTTTGCTCTTACTCCAGTCATTTCAGCTCCTTTTTCTTTTTCATACTTGGAAA
>JAGLNB010000079.1 GCA_023139715.1 Planctomycetota bacterium
CAATTTATGAATCAATGCAGGCCGTGCTGGACGAGGGCGATGAAGTGATTCTTCCTGCTCCGTATTGGGTTACTTATCCTGAAACTATAAAACTGGCCGGTGCTGTGCCAAAAATTATTCAGGCCGATAAAAATAACAATTACAAAATTACGCCGCAACAGCTAAAAGAAGCTATCACTGAAAAAACAGCTATGCTGGTTCTCAATTCACCGAATAATCCCGGCGGTTTTGCATATAGCCCGGCTGAACTTACCGAAATCGCAAAAGTGCTTGAGGGCACGAAAATTTATGTGCTTTCAGATGAAATTTATGAAAAACTCATTTACGGCGAAACCGAATTTGTCAGCTTTGCAGCACTAAGTGATGATGCCTACAGCAGAACGCTGACTATTAACGGGCTAAGTAAAAGTTTTGCAATGACCGGCTGGCGAATCGGCTATACGGCAGGGCCAACTGAAGCTATTGCTGCAATGAGCCGATTACAATCACATATGACTCAAAATTGTGTCAGCTTTGTTCAAGCGGCGGCACTGGCGGCGTTTGCGGATAAATCGGATACAGTTGAAAAAATGAGAGCTGAATTTGAAAAACGCGGCAAATATATGGCTGAGCGACTGAACGATATTGAAGGAATAGTTTGCCCGAAACCGAATGGCGCATTCTACTGCTTCCCTGATGTTTCGGCTTGCTACGGAAAAGAAATCGGCGGAGTAAAAATTGCAGGCAGTATGGATTTTGCAAAGACGCTGCTCGAACAGGCAAATGTTGCATTGGTTCCGGGACTGCCATTCGGCTGCGATGATAATGTGCGGCTTAGCTTTGCCTGCTCAATGGAAGAAATTACCAAGGGTTTGGATAGGTTGAAAAAATGGACGATGGGCTAATAAAGGTTAACAAACGGCGAACAATGACCGGCTGGCCGATGCTTCTCGGTTGGCTGGCAATGCTGATTTTTGCAATTCATTCCAGCACGCATATGGTCGGTGCTGGTGATACGTGGGTTGCAATGGCTTGCGGAAGGCATTTTCTAAATCACGGCGTTGATACGGTCGAGCCATTCAGTGCAAATTCACATAAGGCAGGACCAACCGAAGAAGATATTGAAAAATGGCCGGCATTGGCAAGATGGATTGCCGACAAAGCAGGAATGGATGCGGTTAAATACTGGCATCCGACCGGCTGGGTCAATCAAAACTGGCTGACGCATACTATTTTTTACTGGCTGACGCATGAATCGCCTTTTGCAGATGCTGAAAATTTCAGTTATAATTCGCTGGTCTATTGGAAATTTGCCATTTACATAATTACGGTAATCTGCATCTATTATACCTGCCGCGTGCTGGGAGTTCATCCGCTTTTGGCTACGATTTTTTCCTGCTTTGCAATGTTTGTCGGAAGGAGCTTTTTCGATATTCGGCCGGCCGGCTTTTCAAATATGCTCACAGCTGTATTTCTGCTGATACTTGCACTGACTACTTATCGAAACGTACTCTACATTTGGCTGCTCGTTCCGCTTACTGTTTTCTGGTGCAATCTTCACGGCGGATATATTTATGTATTCATAATGCTCGCGGCATTTGTCGGATTGAATTTTTTGACGAGCATTTCTAAAAAACGATTTGTTTCAATTGGTAAAAAAGGAATATATCACACAATAGCAGCCGGTTTTGCGGCATTTCTTGGCACGATTATATTCAATCCTTTCCATTTGACAAATCTGACGCATACTTTTGTTATTAGTTTTAGCAAACACGCCAAGATGTGGCGAACGGTTAATGAATGGCATCCGGCTTTTGAATGGAAGAATCCGGTTGGCGATGAAATTCCGTTTTTGATAATGTATATTATCGCATGGCTGGCTCTCGTTGTTTGGGCGACTGTTTTAACAATGGTTCTGCGAACAGCTAACGCTCAATCAAAAAAGAAGATAAAAAATTCAGATGATTATCAATTGCCGAAAATCGATTTAGCGTTAATGGCGATTGCCGCTTTGAGTATTTATATGGCGATTCGCTCGCGAAGATTCATACCAATAGCAGCTATTGCAAGTTGTCCTGTAATAGCGATGTTTGTTGAGCAGATGGCCTGTTCGATAGTTGCAGTATTCAATTTGTACAGGCATAGTCGATTGCAGCTGAATCCTATGTCGAAAAAGTTGCAATCCGCTTTTGCAATCACTGGTGCAGCAGCTGTTTTATTCTTCGGAATATGGTGGGGCTTGAAATATAAAAAGGTTTATCTCGGACCGTGGCCGACCGATACAAAACTGAATTCCGTTTTTATGCGAATGACTGCTTCCGATGCCAAGCCGTTCTACGCAATGCAGTTTATAAAAGATAATAAATTGAAAGGTAAAATGTTCAACTACTGGACAGAAGGCGGATTCATCGCCTATGGCCAGCAGCCGGATGCGAATACCGGGTTTACTCCTCTGCAATTGTTTATGGACGGTAGAGCGCAAGCTGCTTATGAACCCAAAGCATACGAAACCTGGGGAGCGATTATGTCCGGTGGCCCGACGGTTAGAGGTGCAAGAATTAAAAAACGGAAATTGACAGCGAAAGGTTATGTTAAAGTCAATAACTGGATAAGCGAAGAATTAAGAAAGCGGGATGTATGGCTCGTTATGATGCCGCAGGGGCAGTTCGATTCGCCTTTCGTTAAGTCTTTTATGTACAGCACCGACTGGCGAGTGGTTTTCCTGAACGACAGGCAAAAAGTAATGGTCGATACAAAAACACCGCAGGGCAGAAAACTTTTTGATGGAATATTTAGCGGAAAGACCATTTATCCGGATGATTTTTCCAAAAAACTTGTTAAATCTCATAACATAATGCTCTTTGGCAATAAGCAAGCCGAAAAAAACATGGGTCTTAATTGGGCGATTGAAGCGTTTAAACTAAAACCGTCACAGGTGGTAGTTAATAAAATAATTATTGCATCTAAATCCCCGGAACTAAAGCTGAGAGTTGATGAGTTTTGCAAAAACAGCTTTGATGACTTTGAAAAAAATAAAAATTCCTATGTCAATCAGGATGGCTATCACAACAGAATAGTTGTTGCGCTGCTTACGGGAAAATATCTTTATAGAAATGCTATGATAAATAAAGATAAAAAACTTGCTAAATTCTACGCAGATAAAAACAAAGAATGTCAGGATGAGAGAAAAGCATTGCTCGCTACAAAAAGGTGGTAATCTTTGATGCAAATGCAAAACGACACACAATTTGAATCAATAGCTGCTTCCATTAGTGTTTTTTTTCCGTTCTATAATGAGCAGGACAATGTGGCTGAGACGGCAAAAAAAGCAATTGATGTTCTTGAAAAAATCAACGCTGATTATGAACTGATTATCGTTGATGATGGCAGTAAAGATAATACTGGTAAAATCGCCGACGAAATAGCCGGCCAAAACGATAAAGTAAAAGTGATTCATCATCCGGTAAATCTTGGCTATGGCGA
>JAGLNB010000008.1 GCA_023139715.1 Planctomycetota bacterium
AACCATAAGGCCTCTGCTTATTTTTGATTATAGGCAGAGGTCTTTTTTTGCGCAAGGAATTTTTATGAAAAAATATAGAGACAAAATAAAACTGGCAAATATGCTGCTGGATGCTTTGGATAAACTCAAAATAGCCAGACTCCAACATATCCAGGGCAAGCTTGAGGATTTCAGCTTTAAATGCTCAGAAGTCACAAAAAGCTCGAATATTTTCAACGCTGCCGTCAATAAAGGCTGGTTCAAATCAGCTGAAAAAATTAGGTCAAGAGTCAGCAGAAATCTTTGTGATTTCTCGCATCACCTGAATCAGTTTAAGGACATTATCAATAGCGATGAAACTAAATCGCAAAAGCTATCTGGCATTTTTGCAGACTTAAATCAGGTCGAGCAGGAATTCGGTGAACTTAAATTTGACCTTAAAGCAAAAACAATTTCGGTAATAACTGATTCAATTGAATTGGACAGCATTTCACTTGGGCCATTTGAGATAAGGCTGTTTGTTGATCAGATGAGCAAACTTTATAGCGATGCACCTTATAAAGCAATTGCCATTGAACCAAACCCAGCTGCCACCGACGATAATGTAACCCATCCACATGTAAGTTCAGAAAACGTTTGTGAAGGCGACGGCCATATTGCAATACGCAGAGCAATTGAACAAGGCAGGCTGTGCGACTTTTTTACAATGGTGGTAAATATTCTTCAAACTTACAACCCGGACAGCCCATATGTATCACTCGACGACTGGGAGGGAATCTCATGCTATGACTGTGGATATACAGTTGCCGGTGATGAGTGCTACTACTGTGAAAATTGCGAGCATGACTATTGCAGCAGTTGCAGCACCTATTGTCAGATTTGCGATACGACAATCTGCCTTGGATGTAGTTTTGAATGTCCAGACTGTGAACAACCGGTATGTCAACATTGCACCGCTGTATGCACCGAATGCGAAGAAACAGTTTGTAAAAATTGTATTAACGAAGAAGGCCTTTGCCATCAATGTCAAGAAAAACGAAAGGAACAAGAAAATGAAGAAAAGAAAGAAGAAACAGAAAAATCCCAAACCAGTCTTGAGGTTCAGTCCGACAGCGTGGGCCAAACTGCGGTTCTGTCGTGATATAACTGATAACGAAGTCGGCGGATTCGGTATTACCGAGGCTGATAATTTATTATTTGTAACAGATTTTGCATTGGTTAAACAAAAGGTCACTTCCATATCAATATCTTTTGAAGATGAATCTGTTGCTGATTTTTTCGAGGATCAGGTTGAGGCCGGCAGAGTTCCGGAGCAATTCGCGAGAATCTGGCTTCATACACACCCCGGTAGTTCGCCCGAACCAAGCATAACCGACGAGAACACATTCGCCAGAGTATTCGGAAGTTGCGATTGGGCAATCATGTTTATTGTCGCACAGGACGGAAGCACTTATGCGAGATTGCGTTTCAATACAGGCCCGGGCGGTGAAGTAAAGATTCCTGTTTGCGTTGATTACAATGTGGGATTTGATGCAGCAGATTTTGATGAATGGAAAACTCAGTATTTAGACAACGTTGTCGAAGACGACATCTTCAATCTTTCAGGTAAATCAAAGAAATCTAAAACTGCTCAGTCAGAAGAAATCGGGGTTTTCGGAAGCCCTGAAGACCTTATGGAAGAACTTGAGCTAATGCACCCATCTGAAAGACAGGCCTTTATGGATGAATTAGCAGTAAGAAGTGATTTCTGGGATGAAAGTGAGGTGTTGTATGAATGAGAGATATTCACGACAAAAAGATATTGTACCACGAGAACGAATACTCGATTGCAAGGCAACTGTAATTGGCGTCGGTGCAATAGGAAGACAGGTCGCCCTGCAGCTTACTGCGATAGGCGTGCCCTACCTGCAACTGATTGATTTTGACAGCGTCGAGGAAAGCAATATTGCAAGTCAGGGATATTTTGAAGATGACTTAAAACGCTTTAAGGTACATGCTACGGCAGATATATGTCATCAGATAAATCCACAGTTGGAACTTTATACAATCGAAGAGCGATTCAAACGTTCAACTATCGTCGGTAATTGTGTTTTTGTTTGTGTAGATAAGATTGATACTCGTCGGTTGATTTGGGATGCGGTTAAGGATAAGGTTAGCTTCTTTGTCGACGGGAGAATGAGTGCTGAAGTCCTTCGGGTAATAAGTGCGTATGATGAAAGAAGCAGAGAGTATTATCCAGCGACGCTGTTTGCTGCTGATGAGGCTTATCGTGGAGCATGTACAGCGAAGACAACCATTTATTGTGCTAATATTGCAGCTGGTTTTATGCTGGCTCAATTTACAAAGTATTTGCGATTGTTACCGGTCGATACTGATATCCAGATTAATTTACTGGCTTCGGAAATTAATGTTGGTGAATCATAATACTAATATAGCTTAGCAATGATTGAATTTATTGCTAAGCTTTTTTATTTGCCGTAAGCCTTTATAAACTTTGAACTGAAATGGCCCCGCCAAGAATCGAACTTGGGCATCGTCGGTGTAAACGACGTGTTCTGCCATTAGACTACGGGGCCGACAGAGGTGGTAGCATATTATGATTTTAAAATGTTTTGGTTATTTCGAGTGATATAGAAAAACTTAAATAGTTATGGCACTTAGACACAATAAGACCGTTATGGTTATTGATATAGCTACAGTGTAAGCGAATGAATATCGTAGACCAAAACGGTTCAAACAATTAAATAACCAGAATCAAATAAGTTTATGAAAAAACAGTATGGTCGATTGCCCAAGGGCGTAACGATAAAAGACCTCAAAGCAGGTTTGTCCCTGCGAAACCAAGAACGTATTGACGAATTTGTAAATTTCAAAAGAGGCTCTGTAACGGATAAGCGATTAACCCTTATTCATAATTCTATGGTTAAATTTGCAGATTTACTGGAGATGGATTTTAATGGAGCTTCCAGAGATGATATTACCATAGCATGGAATACTATCTATTCATCAAAGCAGCTATCTATCAAAACCAAGCAGGACGAATATCTTCATATCAGGCAGGTTTTTAAGCATTGGTTTGGCGATGATGAGGAATTTCCAAAAGTAGTACGAGGAATGAAAAGACCAAAAGGCAGAGGCCGGTTAATGTTGCCTGAAGAAATGCCATCTGAAGAAACTATTCATACCGCAATAAAGCTTTGTAGAAATTATAGGGATAAGTTTTTTGTGGCGTATCAGGGACTGGATGCAGGTGCCCGGCCAATTGAGTTAAGGCAACTCAAATGGAAAAAGTTAAAAAAAGACAGCCATGGATATTACTTTAATGTATGGATTGCAAAAGAATCTGGGGATTATGAAGAAAGGCCCATCAGGATTATTTATTCAGAGCCGTATTTTCTTGAATGGATGAGAAACTATCCAGGAGAAAGGATGGATGATGATTATGTGTTTTGCAGATTAGATGATCCAACAAAGCAAATTGCACATGATGCAATCACGTCTTTGTTTAGGAGATTGAAGAAAAAACTTGGGCTAAGGACTAAATTTTCTGCCTATGTTCTTCGGCATGCAACATTAACACGGATGGGTAAAAATCCAAATGTGCCGTTAGCCGTTCTTAAAAAATTTGCAGGACATACTCAGACTAGTACAATTACAGGTGAATATCAACATTATGGTGGAGACGATGTAAAAGAGATGCAATTAAATTATGCTGGCAAAACAGCTGTAGAAAAGGAAAAGTCATATGAACTTAAAAAAATACCTATTAAATGCCCGCACTGTGATAAATCCAATCTCTGGGATGCCGAAATCTGTGGTTTTTGTAATTTCGCTTTGACTCAGAAACGAAATGTTGAAGTGGATGGATATAAGCAAAAGCTGGGAGTTTATGAAAAGCAAAACACAGAAATAGAAGAATTGAAAAATTTAATGCAAGTTTATGTTAAAAGGCTGAACCAACTTGAAAAAATTCAGGTAAGTATAAAATAAAAAAAGAAATATTTGTTGGAGTTGAATCTACTTAGGTATTCTTGGCGGCATGCTCGGCAAATCGCTCATATCGAAGTAGTCCCTAAGGCATCTCTCGCAACAGAAGAACAGTATCTTCTCTAAAGAAACAAAATCCTTCACGCCGATGACGCCTTCGTCAACTTTTATCGCGTCGACGCCAACATCAAGTTCTCGTCTGCAATTTGCACAATTTTTTTTATTTTCCATGATAACACATGAAAATTTTCTTTAAATAAGATTGAACTGATTTACCCTACAAATATCCAGAAGAGCTTTTTTTCGCCATATTTACAACCTATTGACTTATCACTTTTTATTTCCAAACAACCAAAAGCTATTTAAAACCATGTTTACTGTTACTACTCCTAAATGATACTACTGTTGAGTAACGACAATACTAATTATATAAAACGCAGAGCAAATCAGTTCATTTTCTATAAAGGATGGTATCGTTTTGGAAGTAACCAATTGGCTCATTTGCAGTTCACGTTAAGATGAACTGTGAGGAGAAACATTAGCCGGCTAGTGCACCTATGAATGCAAACTAGCAATGTATACGAATGGATAAAGAAGGAAGAAAGTCGAAGGAAAATACTGATGACGATAAAGCAGCCTTTAACTGGTAAGCAGATCGGCAGAAGAACAGGTATACCTATAGATACTTGTAGCTATGTCGTTGCGAAGCTTGTGACCAAGGGCATGTTGACCTGTCTCAATTCTGAGGCAAGGAACAGCCGGTTATACTGGCTTACAGAACTTGGCATACAATGCCGAAAAAGGTTTCATCAGGATTTGGGCTTAGCGTATGAAGAATACGACTTGCCAAGTATAGACTGGTCTCTTTACGGTTGGATGTGTTTTAGTCATCGTTCAATTGTGATGAAAACATTAACGATACCAATGCAGCCATCAGAGATTAAGAGGATGATAAGGAAGAGAAAAACAGGAATGAAGATTAGTGCCAACAACATCAGGGACGTTGTAAAGCTATTGCTGGAAAAAAGAATCGTGCAAAAAGTGTTTGTCAGAAAAAAAGCCCATCCGCGATACGAGCTTACCAATTCAGGAAATCAATTCCGACAACTTCTAATGCAATCTGAAATGTCTTTCTGATAATTCAGTTTAATTCTATTTAATAGCTGTTTCTTTGTTGTTGGATATGTCAAAATTTACAAAATCTTTAGAAAAGAAAGCCGAGTTTATAGCATCAGTCCCAAAGCGAGAACAATGGGACAAATCAATCCCATCAATAGTTCGCAGGGAGATAGCCCTGACTGTTGACCAGATAGAACGGCTTAGGGAACAACATGATAAGCAATTTCGCCGATTGCTTCGCATCGAGTGCTATGTGGATACTGATTTAATGCAGTTAGAACAGCGTCAGCCAAGATATGTGCCGTACCATTTCCCGGAAAAAGAAAAGTTTAAGCAGAGATTATTTGAGATTGAGAAGGAGCGAATAAATTTGAGTTTGAAACTGGAAGAAAAGACGCGGGGGCTTGAGGATAAGTTGTTGAGCTTAGTGAATCGGTGTGAGGTAATGGAACTAAGTTAAAAGATGAGGGAGAGTGTCTGATTATGAAAGCATTTTCCATGGAGCCAACCAAACCACTATTGCAATCCCATCTCTATTCCACTCAGGAAAATGGGGTATTTTTAAGGCAACAGGCTTAGATGACAAAACGTCTGAGCCTGTACTTGATCATATAAATTAATGTTGTCTAGAATCTCTTTCTTCCTCATGATCATAAAGACCAACTCTCCCTGAATTATGAAGAACTTCATTCTCCTCTTTGTCCAACCTTCCGCCAAGAGATGTACATAAAAGGAGCACATAAAGCACTCTCAAAATTGTTACTGCTAGGGAAAGTTTTGCCAAACGTTTTACTTTCATAAAATCTAAAAAAGGATTTTTTGGGGGGGGCGAGTGCGTACGCCCCAACCGAAGTGAGAATGCAACGTGGCGGAAGGAGTTTCTAATCCCAAAAAAAATTCAAAATCTCTCGCGGTAGGAAGGTTAGTCATCCCAGTAGATTAGGGAAATACGCGATAGTTTTATAAAATATGGCTTGCTGTAGATAACATTACAGATGAAGTTCAATGTATTCAAAAGAAAAACTCCAGAAAGAAAGATTCCAAAAAAGATTATTGAAGGAGCGGAAAAAGGACAAGAGTCAGTATATCTAAAATTTCCCGGAGAAGATATAATTGATGTATCTGCAAAAGCGGATTCTAGAAATGTGGTTATGGATGGAGAAAAGATAAAGAGATTGTTAAAAAAATATAAGAGTGATTCTTTTTCGTATTTGCATACGCATCCTTCTAAGAATTATGCAGCTTTTCCTGGGACAAATGATTTAAATTCTTTTTTAAAAACTAAACAAATAAAGACTATGTTTATTGCCCAGAGGGATGATGAAAGTGGGGAAGTTCAGGGATATTTTGTTCTTAAAAAAACGAAAGAAACTCCTGTTGAGACTATATTTTTAACTGAACTAGCCATAGATCACTACAAAAATAGGACAATCGGAAGAATACCTTTAGAGGGATTAAAAGAATTATCTGAAGAATATAAATTACTTTATAGACATGTTCCTTCAAGGGGGTATAAATTGGACGCAAAGAGTAGGAATAGTTCTTTTAAGTTCATTGAAAATACTAACTTAGAAACAAAAGTAACCTCAATAATTGTGGTAAGTGCTCTAACTTTAATCTTTCTCTCACCTCATCTAACGGGAAACGCAATTACAAATTTAACGGCTAAGATTTCAAGTATAATTGGAGCTATCTTATTTTTTATTGGAATAGTTGGTTTGTATTTTTGGTTCAAGAAGAGATAATTAGTTGTCATATCTTTTTTATTGGAATTACATTGACTTTCTACGCCTAGGTAGTTTAGAATCGCTTGTTGAATGTTGGAGGCTTCTTTTAGGGACTTTTCTTTTTCTGTATGCACAAAAAACTACGTGCTATAGATTAAGCATGCATATGAATGAGTAAGGAGCTTGTTATGTCGAAAAAAAGTTTTGTCTTCTTAATGTTTCTTTTCAGTGTAATTCTCATAGGCACTCTTGCATGGAAATGGATCAAGCCTCCTCTCCCTCCTGAAAAGATTGACAGAGTCGCCTCTCAAAAAACTATAAAGATTGGCTATCTTCCAATTGCTGCAAGTTTGCCACTATTTGTAACTCAGGAAGAGGAGTTGTGGGAAAAAGGACTTGATATTAAATTGATAGAGTTTAAATCAAGTAATGATTTAGCTATCGCAGGAGCAGCGGGTAGAGTGGATGTCATGGCAACATGTGCAGTAAACGCAGTTTTGGATACGATGGAGGTTGCTGATAAATCTTTTTATGCGTTTCTTTGCAATGGATATATAAAAGGTGGGGAGAAAAGGAAGTCTACAGACTATCTTATTGCCTGGCCTGGCGAAACCATAGATTCTCTTAAGGGGAAAACGATAGCTTTTTTTCCTGGTTCAGTAAGTAGAGTGTTTGCCAAGCTTGTTTTAACTAAATACGGTTTACGTCCAGGTGATTATAAATACGTTGAAATGTCGCCACCTGAATGGTTTGCAGCATTAAAGTCAGGCCGGATTTCAGCTGTAAATGCAGTGGAACCTTTTGCAAGCCAAATATTGAAAAGCAAAGAGGGAGTGATATTGATAGATGGTTTTTTTGCTGATGTACAACAAGATATTCCGCTATCTGCTTTTTGGTTTACTGACGGATTATCGAAACAAAACCAAATTAAGATTGTAAAATCTATAAGTAATTCTCTGGTTTTTATAGATGCCAATGCTGATGCTGCTGTTAAGCATTATGAAAAATACACAAGTATTTCGCCTGAAATTTCTTCTGAAATTGGCTTGAATAATTGGAGGCTAACTACCGTATCAGATGCAGAAGCCTCATTAATGGTATTAGCAAGAATGCTGAAAGAGGATGATGCAATTAAGGCATTTCCCGAAAGAGAGTGGATATGGAAGAATCCTTTAGAGTTACATTAGACGAGGGAGATATTGGTAACAGCACCTTTCTAATTGAACATCCAACTGTTCAATTAGAAAAGGGGAAATGGTATCGGCTGATAGGTCCAAGTGGTGTAGGAAAAACTACTTTGATTCGTGCTTTACTGGGCCTCTTAGAATGCAAAATGAAAAGGTCATTGAATTGTCCAAGAGGCATTGGGTATGTACCACAAGATTTTAGGTCGACACTTTTTCCTTGGATGAGTGGGTTTGATAATTTGTCAATTTTTGGCGGAGTTTCTGAGAAGCATATGCTGAGTAAAGCTGAATACATAGGACTCAACAAGTCTATGCTGCAAAGAAAAGTATTCAAGATGAGTGGTGGCCAATGCCAACGAATATCTATCTTAAGAGAGATATTCGTTAGCCCCGATTTAATGATACTTGATGAACCATTTTCAAACCTAGACAATGAAACATCTTCTTTGGTTTCAGAACTGATGTGCTCTTATTTACCAAAGGAAACCTGTGTTGTCATCTCGTCCCATCAAGAGTTACCTGAGGTTGTTAAGCAGAAAACCATTGTGTTTGAATTAAAAGCTATAGGTAAAAGTCGAAGTAAGCTTATAAGTATAAACTAAAAAGGTGTTTATGTAATGTATCTTATTGCTGCTATCGTAGTTGTATGGATTATACTAAGCGTACCTCTTGATTTAAACCATTGCTTTTTGCCAGATGCCACTACCTTCTTTACAGCTGCTATAAAGGAGATCGAGGGTTTTGAGATATTCAAACATTTAGGCATCACAATTGGCAGGGTCTTCGCTGGTGTGATAGTGTCGCTGGTCATTGGAATACCTTCAGGAATATACCTTAGCTATAAGCCAAACATTAAAAAACAAGTTATGCCGCTTGTTGAACTCGCCCGAAGTTTGCCTACATCAATGCTTTTTCCTGTTTTTATTTTCTTTATTGGCTTTGGCGAATTGTCAAAAATTATGATTGTATCGTATCTTAGCATACCAATCATTGTCATATCAATTGTTGGTTCAGATATGGGCAAGAGCCACGTACAAGCACGTCGGGATTATTTTTGCCTACATAGAGACAGGATCAAATCTTCTGTTTATATTGAAACAATATTTTGGGACTCCCTGCCTGCTCTTGTTTCGGGGATAAAACTAGCAATATCCCTTTCCTTGGTCGTAGTTATAGTTACCGAAATGTTTTTTGTTTCATCTTCTGGGCTGGGCTGGAAAGCACATAATGCCTATTTAGAATTGAATATAGATGCCTTGTATGTTTATATTGTAAGCACAGCAATTTTAGGTCTTGTACTAAATGCAATATTTAATTTCGGATTCAATAAATTTAAACGTATTACTTCTTTAGATTGAAAGTTAAGATTTCTACTATGGACAAAAATGAACTCTTTCTTCAAGATCCCGAAAAAAAAGAAATATTAGAATCATATGACCGAAAGTTAAGAGTTTACATAATAGGTCTTTTTTCTTTAATAGTCATTCTCATGATCCCATTTCTACACAAGCAAGGTTCTCAGTTGATACTCTCCTCGCTTTTGGGTATTATTGGCGCTACATTCTCGATTACTTCATGCCTAGTTACTTTCATGCTATTACACAATTCAAAACGACAACAAATTATTTCTAAAGCTATTCATGAAATTGCTGACCATTCAGCGAACAGTGAAGTACACCATTTTTCAAAATTCAGAGAGCATATAGAATGGATTAGGTTGAACCTGGGGCCAGAGAATTTTAGTCAAAAACCAGTTATCATTAAGCTAGCCATTTCGACCCCACTTTATGGTGTTGGGGCACATGAAGATATTTCCGACGGAAAAAGCTCATTAGCATTATACCTGGATTTTTTAAAGGCTTGGGTGGCAGAGTTCGATGGTACTGGAAAAAGCCATGTCAAATCAGTGTTTGCTCTCACTTTTTGGGGCTATAAAGACCATAGAGAGACATTTGGGGGATTAGAAATTGATAATGATATTAAAGAACTAATTCCTGAGTTTAAAAAAGTTTTCAGAAGATTATATGATCTTAAAAAAGCAAATAAAGTTGACCTTGTAATTCATCAAGGCTCACGTTCTGACGCCCGGATATTCTACGCATCAAACAATGACAATGCTAGTGCAATGACAGTTGTTTTTAGCCCATTAACAAAAAGTGCTATCGATGAAAATAAATGGGCATTAAGCGGTTTTAGTGCTTCCAGTAAGCGTGGCCTTGAACTTTACGATGAGTTTTCACATCTACTTTCTTTTGAGGATTTCAGTACCTTGCCTAAAGACATAACGCATTTATTTACAGATCCAGATAGATTTATCAACCTTTACTTTCCACAATTTCCAAGTGGTTTAGCTACTACTGGCACTCCTTTAACAGTGCCAGTAGTAAATAGCCAAATCAGCCAAACCTCTTCGCCGCCTCATACGCAAGCGATTTCATTGGAAACTTCTTCGTCGAGAGGCAATGAGCAGAACGAATAGAATTTATCCGTTGCCTCGTTGACTCCAAAAACATAGGCAATATCCCCCGCCGCACCTCACCCAATCTCAACATCCAAATCACTCTCCACAAAATACCCATCCTGCAACACAACCCTAACCCTATCCAGTCCTAGTAATCCCGCTTTCAGCAACGCTCGTTCAACTTTTTCAAATGCCCCCTTATCCGTTGCCACAACCACAATTCTCGTGCTCCCAAACATCAAATCCTGCTTTACATTCTTTACAACATCCGACTTACCTGTCTCAATCTCAATCGCAACCGTCTCTTTTTTCAGAGTCGCCAAAACATCAACCCGACCAGAATCACGCTCCATCTCTTCCTTAACTTCATATCCAGCATCCCTAAACCGCCCAGCATAAAACCTCTTCCAATAGCTATGAACAACAGACTCATTCCCAAAAACCTGAACCTCATCAAAAATCTTCATTCCCTTCTTCGTCAGCCTCAGCAATGCTTTACGAGTCTTCCCCAAATCAACCATCTGCTGCTTAACCAACCCAGCATCAATAAGCCCCTCCTTAATCTGAAACCCAGTCAACGGATTAAGATTAAGCCGTTCATACCGCACATAAACACCATCATCCCGATAAGTCGCAACATCTTTCAAAAATCTCAAACTAACCTCATCCAACAATCCATTATTCCCAACGACATCAAAACAATTCTTACCATCCCCCAAATCACCCTTCAAAACATCATCTGTCACAAAACCCTTCTTGACATTTACCAAAGGAAACCGAACAAGAAACGGCCTTGTCCATCGATCCTGAAGTTTTACAATTCCCCATCCAACAGGAAGCATACTGAAATACTTTTTATCATCGCTATCTACAAGCGAAAGAGAAGCCGCCTTGCTGATATCACTTGGATTTTTCTGATTCAGACAAATACTCGTATATGTATTTGCCAGTGCCGTGGTAGAAATCAGGCTCGGTTGCTGGTCGATAATAACCGTTCCAATTCCGATTTCCCGACACTGACGAAGAAGCATTTCCATGACAGTTTCTTTCGCTCGTGTTTTTCCCTGATAAAGAACATGATGAGCCTCCTCGATAAAAACAACCAAACTCAACTTCTCCCTCGCCGTTTCCTTAAGTTTTGCCTGGTATACCCAAAAAAACAACAGAGGAATCAGAAACTCCTTAACATTTTGATTAAGCGAATCAAGTTCGATCACTGTATTGCTATTAAGCAGCTTTTCAATCATTGACTCTTGCGAACTCGTCGCCTTAGCAATCCCAGAAAAAGCGATACTTTCAAGGGCTCTCTTGGCCGTTATCTTCCATCCCCGAACTCTTTCATTCGATTCGATTTTGTCAATCTCAAGGATGATATCCGTCGCCAAGGGACTTTTGTTTCCCTGCTCGTAACATTTCATAATTGACTTTTGGAGAATGCTTTTCGCCCCATCTCCGAGGGTATACGCATCTGCCAGTGCATCGATTGTATGATTGAGATAAACATGCTGTTCGATTTGTGGTGGGACGACAAATGGATTGAAGACAAATTCAGACAGGCTTCTCCCTGCAGTATAAACATTGATTTTTGCTTTAATTTGTGGTATAAGATGCCGTGCGGTTCGTTTCCAATCCAGATATAAAAATGGTATCTTATTTTGAATTAGCTGTATAAGAAGTTGAAATGATACATTCGTTTTCCCCGCCCCTGATCGGCCAAAAATAGCCATGTTTTGCATTAGTTCATTTGGGGAAATTCCGAACGGCCATTTTTCTTTTTCGTAGATGACAGTTCCAAGGTCGATTGAGCCTTTGATTTTCTTTTCAGAAGGGAGAGAAAGCAGAAGTTTATTATGAAAATTACCAAGATGTTTATATGCAGTCTGAAGGATTTGTTTTTCGATAAGTGTTTTTAATTCAGGGTCGGCAAATTCTCGATTTTTCATCAATCGCTGAATGACCTCAGGGCTTAAAGGCCGCAGTTTCTCTATGACTTTTTCGATGTTCATACTGATAACAGTAAAATCTGCTTTTTAGAAATTCAACTGATTTGGTTTTGACCAGGAATGGTTAGGTATTCCATTATTTCTCAGAGGAAATAGGTTGCTATTTTACGGTATTATGGCGGAAGACGTCCTCGCTACGCCTGAAAACAACTGATTTAGATGGTATTCCGCAGTATTATTCTTCAGATACGGTGTTTTTTTGCATGACCAGCTTATTGCTATGGTATTTCGTTATGTCTTCTAATCGTAACAGCACCTATGTTTAACAACAATTGTCCTTTTAATATTTACTTTTATTTTTATAGCATTATAATGCTATCGGCTATATTCTTTTAGAAAGGATTACAAATGGCTGATCAATTATATACCCTTGAAACCAAGATCGATAAGATTAAAAAGAAACTTATGGCATTAGGAGATTTACGCCCGGGTTCTTTATCGAAACAATACAATATCTGCGGGAATCCAAAATGTCGCTGCAAAATGGATCCAACCTACAGACACGGTCCTTATTGCCAACTAAGTTACACTCGCAAGGGAAAGAGCGGTACCGAATATATTAAAAAAACGAATATTGCTATGGTTGAAGACCAGATTAAGAATTACAAAAAATTACATACCCTCATAAATGGCTGGATTGATTTATCGACACAGATTTGTCAAATAAAAACGGAGTTTGGAAATCAATAGAATCATTGGCGGAACTGCAAAACATCCCCTTGTTTGCTCTGCATTGATTATAAAAAGGGTTGGCGATAACCTGAACACCGACCACGCCAGTTTAAAATAGCCCTATTAAGTGCTTTAGCTATTCCCTTTTGGTTGCTCATTTTTAGGAGTTGATATGTTTTCCTTCTCTTCTTATCTCCCTCATATGGATGAGTATAAAAACCGTAAAAATTAAACGGCAAAATAAAAATATTCCCTTGTTATTCTTTAGCCTCCCACTCTAACCCCTTGCACTCTTTCCAGCAGATTGCATGTTCCAGATGTTTTTCCATTCTTTCAAGAAGTTTGTATATTTTGGTATTTGGGATATTGCCCTCACAACACTGATAAGTCAAACAGCATAAATGCATATATGCTTGCTTGATGTCGCATTTTTCGGCTGTATAAAAATAGTCACTTTTATGCTTGTCTTCTTTGTATCTTTGGGACACAGCCTCACGGTTCAAATCATTTAAAATAACGCCAATCGAATTTAAAATCTGCTCGTGGGTTGCGTCATCTTCAACGTTTTTCGCCAACGCCCAAAAGGCTTTCTTAGTCTCTGCATTTCCTCCAAAATCCCAATTGCCTAAAAAAGTTAAAATCCGATTAAGAGTTTTATCATTAACAATAAAAGCACTCATTTTCTCACGAACCTCCATCCACCAATGTTTTCACATTCCCAGCATTCTTCTCTGGCAATATCATACGAGGAGGGTATCAATTGTATGTTTTTGCACTTTGTACATTTAAATGTCGGCATGTCATGACATTCTTCGATTAAACTTCCATCCTTATCGCATTCGATATGTTCTTCAAAGCCCATACCACATTCTTCGGTATCAATGATAGTTTTGACCTTAAACTTTTTACAAGCCTCTACTAATGTTATACATTCTTGCCCGTTAGGATATCCTTTAATCAAACAGGTATGACAACTCCAGGCAAAATCCACACCGAACTCCGCACTGGCTTTGCCTAAATATTCTTTTTTAAAATCATTCCAATTCTGATGGATAAAGCTTCGAGCGAAATAAATTTGAGGCTCTGCGGTATCCTTGAACAAGAAGAGTTTGCAAAACGCTTCGACATCTGACGGCTTACCAGTTACCCTTACATTTCCTGTTGCCCAGTTAGGCATTTTCTATTTCCGTATTCAATTTTGTTTTTACCATTTCCTTAAAATCATCCAACTCCTTTAACAAATCATCACTTTCGGCAATTAAATTTGAGCGGAAATAATATTCGGGCAAACCATCTTCTATGACATCCATAAGCCCAACAATAATACGCACTATCGTTTCAATCATAGATGTATCTTCTACATGAATTCCGTCGAATAAATCTTTCAAGTTCCCCTTTAATAATTTAAATGTTTTACTAAACTGCTCTGGGGTGTCCCTGCTGTCTTTTAGATTTTCCAAATCGAAGAAGATTGGAGCCTTCAATTGTTTAAACAACCCCAAGCCTCCAATATTGCAAATAGGTGCAGTATTACTCATCTTACATCCTCCAAGTCATCGATAGCTTCCTGGATATGTTTGAATTGCTCCTCGTCATCATCATACCACCTGATATAATCACAAAGAGCCTCGTTTATAATATCACTGTGTTTTTCAATAAATTCGTCTGCTACTTTTTGTGTTATTGTTTTTATTTTGTTTTCCATTTTTCAATATCTCAATATTTCAACACATACATACTTTATAAACTTTTCTATTTTTCAACATTTCAACAAAACCCAACTCAACTTCTCGACATTTCAATATATTTATAAAGTAGGAAGGCATAGCTATCATCATATGGAAGAGGGAACGAAAGGGATAAGAATTGAAAAAAGCATGTGGAAAAAACTGTTAAGAATAAAACTTGACAAAGACTTCTCTAATATGACCCAAGTCATAGAGCATTTATTGAGTAATCAAAGATAAGCCCTGTACCTAGATAGTGATTAAATTATTGATTGATGTAGCCTTGAAATCAACATGAAACGAATAGAAATACCTGCACATCTATAAGCATTAAATGAAACATTATAATCCTGATGCTGCCTAATTCATAGCCCTCCAATGAGCGATGAAAGACCGTAAAATCACAGATTACCAATACCAGCTATCCCGAAAATTTGCTTGTAAATCTGCATCGACCTCTCAATATCCACTTAAGCAAATACACCCACTCCCAAACTATCATACCGCGGTAAAAACCTATTTTCTATTCTATCTATCAATCCATCTTCATACTATTAGCCACAATAGATAGTGATAGATGATTTTTAACCCATTGTAAAATAAGGTATTAGGGCAATAGATAGACAATGCCAAAATCAGCCGCCGCTTTCAAGGCTAGTCCACTCATATTCAGGGTTTTGGAGTTGTATTATTCAGAAAGATTGCTATTATGCAACGGTTAGTATCAATAGGAGCCTTCGGGTGGATTTTGAAATAGCAAATAATTATGCCAAACAGATAGAGCAAGGAGCCGATGCAGAACTCCATCAAAAACTCGCCAACATGTGCACATCGTATCTCCTGTATCTGAGGAAGAAACTGGGGTTCCATTGCATACCAATTAAAGAAATCACGCGAGAATTAGCCATCGATGCTGTATCAGATGCCATAATGGTTCAAGAGAGGCGCAACCTTCCATTTACAATATGTCTTCACAATACCTTTCGGGATCGTTGCAGACAAAGGGTTCGAATTATCCGCGAGCAAAACACAATCGGTATTATGGGCGAATGTGATATTGCCGATTCCTCATTAGTTATAGGAATGGGTACACATGCCCCTTCAGCAGAGACTAAAGTCCAGAATGCAGAGCAAATTGAACTTGCCAATGCAATACTCGACAACCACGACCGGTTCTCAAAAAAAGTCATTTACCAAAAAATGAAAGGTTCAACATACCCGGAAATGGCTGATATTTTCAGCAGCACTCTAAACGAGTGCAAGCGAGTTTATTGGCACGATATTACTCATATCCGGAAGAAATTTGGACAAAACTATGTGAACTAGTACCAGTAAATTTACACGTTACAGTTTTTTGAGGAATTATAAATGAACTGTCCCAGTAAAGAAGTAATGCAGGATTTTATCGACGGTGAACTGCCAGAAGCGGAGAATCAAAAAATCGCAGAGCATATCCGGTCGTGTGATACCTGCAAAACCGAATTGCAGGAGATTTTATCACTTCACAACACCATAAATCAAGTCGTCAGCGAAGATGAGTGTCCGTCTTATGATTTACTTGAAAGTTACGCCAACACTGGTGCGAATGAAAAGATTGGCAAAATCAAGGAACATATCAATTTGTGTAGCCGCTGCAGGTCTTATGTATGGGCCTTTCAGGCAACCGAAGAGGAATTAGCGGACTGGCAGAGGCAGGAAGAACTTACGTATAGCAAATTCAAGGCCAAAGATCTTGGCTATAACACAGCAAAAGAAACACTTAAAAAATTATTGCCAGCGAAAATAGATCTGCTTGAAAAAGGCTGGGAACCCATCTTATCCTTCGTACTTAATCTGAAAGAGGATGTCTTAGAAAACTGGCCATCCTTCGACCAAAAAACTCAATTGGTTGGCGTTCTTGGTTTTGCTGAAACTCATGACCCCCAAACAGATGCGGCCTCTGTCATTATAACAACAACACTTTATGTATCCCAATTAGTTTCTGACGGCAAGATTAAGCCACACCAGGAAGATATAGAAGCTGCGATTTCCGAGGTTGCAATCAAACTCGGTGCAGGCAAGGAGCTTAGCAAAAGACTTATCGAAACCGTGCCACCAATAATATTGAAGTTCAGTTGAGAAGCAAATGCCTGAATACATATGGAACATAGGCTTTGCTGTCTCACTTGTATTTACAGTATCTTTCTGTATCTTGATTGCCAGGCGAGTATTCAAATCAGGAGTTGAACACTTCAGCAGCAGAATTTTAATTCTTTCCGGCATTATCAACACATGTCTATGCGGCCTGTTGTTTTTGTCGCAGGGAATTTACGAAGTTATCAGAATATCAATTTCAGATTCAATTCGCCTCAGCCAATTTCTGATTCCTTTTGTATTTATAGCAGTTCCTGCCAGAATTTTATGGAACTACTTTTCAATTCAAAAAAAGCCGGTTACTCATTATAACTTACAGCCATGTACAACTAAGGAAGTTAATACAAAAATTGCTGCCATCTGCAAAACCATGGGAATCAACCCTCCGTCAATACTGTCTTCTGGCATTGTTCATTCACCGTTTGTATTTGGCCACCGTTCAAGCAAGGCCATCCTTGCGATTCCAGAAAGGTGGCTTAATAGCAACGGCAGTCGCCAGTATATTCAACTTTTGCATGAGCTTTCGCATATCCGTAATCATGATGTGGGTTTTCTTGCATGGTCTAATGCCTGCTTGCAAGATTTACGATTATTATTCATGCTTCTTCCAGCCCTGATTATTTATTCTTATTTTTTTGGTTATAGCTACACGATACCATCTATCAGCCTGTACCTTGCCTGCTCGTTTATTCTTTTTGTTATGCTCAGATATGTTATCCGAAAAAGAGAATCGTTAGCTGATATGACAGCCTCAATGCTGATAGAATCCGGCAAGGTCAAAGACGTAATCACTTCGCAGGAAACATATACTGCCATTCTCGACACAAATGCAAGGCGAAAATCGAACCCCAAATTCACTGATAAAATTCAGCGATGGCTTTCAGATAAGGCAATGTTTTCTAAAAGGAAAAAAACATGGAAAGCATTGCTTAAATTTTTCAATTTCTTCAATTTGCTTCACCCTACAATATCGAGCAGAGTAATTAAAATTAACTCACACAATGCTATCACGCAGCAATTTAGTTCTTCATTGGGCGATAGTTTCTGGGCAGGCGTATCCCTTGGACTTCTGGGCGTCATAATCGGCCTTAGCAGTTATTGGTTTGCCGTTTTTATACAAAAACCCGCAGAGGACCTTGGATTTGTTCGCCTACCGTTTAATGTGTATGGCATGATAAGCCCGATACCGCTTGGTTTCCTAGCTATCTTTCTGGCATTGCCCACATGGTCGGCAGTTAAGGGGCCGATTTTGAACAGGCATTTATTTCTTCCATTATTAGCCCGATATGCTACGGCACTGGCCGGAGCTTGTTTGGCTTGCCCTCTCATTTTGATGGCGGGAACGGTTGATCAGGATGTTTTACTTTTATTGGCAATATATATTCTCTGGTATATTTTTATTACGGCTTTCAGTTTCGGTATTAATGTCATACTCGTATCACTATGGGTAACAATACGCTACTTACAATCCAGCCATACCGCAGAATTACGAAAAGCCATCTGGTCTTTCGTGTTATTTGCAATCGCAATCTTTAGTCTGATATTGGTTGGCTGCGTTTTGATAAACAATGATATGGGGTTTCATGGAAGCAATGTAATATTCAGTACTATAGCTGGCGGGGCTTTCGTTTCACTAACTGGCAGAGGGGCAAGATTCTCAGAAACGGAGCAATATGTCATCCTGTGTGCCCCCTTCCTGGTATATCGCTTTGAAGGCAAATGGTACAAAATTTTAGTCTACGCAATGTGTTCTTTTTATACCACTGCATTGTTATTTATTTTTGCTCCACTTATCTATCTTGCTATCGATATTACTTTGGGTAATTTATTTCAAAATATTGATTCAACTCTGGGAATCATTATAGCCGTAGCAGCTAGCTGTGCTGTTATGGTACTACTTGAACGAAATGGCCTTAAAAGAATTAGTGAACACAAAAGATCTAAGATTAATATCCTTTGCCATTGTCTGAAACTTCTGTCAATCCCTATTAATACAAACGATATTAAAAGAATCAACGAGGTCATAAACAGCTATGATTTAAAGATTAGGGGTGGTAGAATTCGCAAATCAAATCTAACAATGCATAATGCTTACGAAATTATTTCAATTACACAGGACGATACCAGCCAAAGCAAAACACTTGCCCATGTATCAAAATGGGTTTTAAAATGCCAAACAGAGGGAGGCTTCGGTCTCTGGCCAACAAGCTCGCCAAGGTTATATTCCACATATCAGGCTATATCTATTTTACGAGATGTTGAGTTGCTTGATAAATGTAACGCAGATATGCACATCTCATGGATTAAGACGCTCCAACAACCAGATGGTACCTTCAAAGGCTCGTGGAGCGAAAGAGACCCATGGCAGGATACTTTCTATGCCGTTAAGTCTCTAAGCATACTTGGAACATCACTTGATCCAGATAAAGCGAAGCTTTGCAAAAACTGGTGCAACGGCATCCTAACCAATGAAGGCCTGAAATCGGACAAGCCGGACATCATTTTTTACTGCTTTGGCGTGTTGATAGCTCTTGGTAAAGTCGACGATGAAATTTCAAAACTTGTCTCAGACTGGCTTTCTTCCAAAATAGAAGAACTGCTGCTGACAAATATTTCTCTCGATTACGAAAATGTTCATTTTATCATCATGACATACAACCTCTTTGATGGACAACTTAACATCTCATCAGAACCCGTAAATCTCCTCAGAGATAGGATTCAGATGGCCCTCAGTGCTGAATTAGCTGGCATACGCATCTAATATCTCACCTCATTTTATCAGCAATGTCTAATTTGAAAAAATTTCAGATATTTTTCTGCGCATAGCCTTCTCATTGGAGTTGAGATTATAGAGGCAAAACTTTGTTGCGTCTGCCAGAACTATTATCTCGAAAGGAGTTGCTATGAGTTGGAGAAAAAAACTTACAGAACATATTGCTGACGTCTTGCGATTTGCCGCGTACCTGTTCCTTACACTTGATGCCATCGTGCTATCGCTGTTCCTATTCTGGTTCGTAACTCGGTTTATCTTGCGTTTTGCTCAATACATAAATCATCGTATTTTTGAAAATCCATGGTTTTGAGAAAGGAAATGCAAAATGGGAATTATTCGAAGAATCAAAAAAATCATAATAAGCCGTAATCCTATCAACGGAACGGTTGACAACATGGGTTCTACTGACGAGGTTCATAACCTCTCGGATATGGACAGTTCTCTGGAAAGCCTATACAGCGAAGAAACAATCAACCATCATTGCGGTTGCTTCGGTCCTCCCGGAGGTCGCTGTAGTGAGTGCGGGGTTGTTAGTTGCATCCGTTGTCACCAGCATTGCGGGGGCACTGATAATCCATCACCTCTAGGTTGCGGCAAGCCGTTATGCCGTGAACACTCCAATTTCATAACATTTAGCGAGGGACAAACCCTGGCATTTTGCAAGTCCTGTTATGGCAAAATCGTCAGAAAAGAACGTCGACAAATAGTTGGCAGACTGCTACTCAGCCCGTTTGTTGAACAGGAGGACACCAAGTGAAAAACGATGACATACTAAATGACATTGACAAAAAAATTCTGGTCGGCAGTAAAATGGGAGTATTCAATAACCCTTTAGGCCGAAAACTGCAGCAGCTTCATGGTCTCGGCCTTCTTGATCCCTGGGCTATCGGGCAGATCAATAAACGAGTTGATAAACAATTACGTAAAGAGGCCTTCAGGGCAATCCCCTTTAAGCAACCACAGCTTTACTCAGGGGAACTAATCCTCGGTGCAGATGAAAAACATCATCCAATCAAATCGCCCGTTCAGTACATGAACGCCGGCAGTCTCTTAGTAGCCAACACTGGTTCCGGCAAAACAACCTTAGTCAGTTACTATGCCACTCAGATCGCTCATCGCGTCAAGGGTATGTGGCTTGTGGATATAAGAAAAAAAGAATTCAGGCTACTCAAAACAGAATTTTCGAACATGGGAATTGACCTTATTATAGTTCGAAGCAGGAAATTCAAGATCAATCCCCTTCAGGTGCCATATCATGTCGACCCGTACGAATACGCCTCAACAATAGCTGATGTACTCGTCAAAGTTTTGAACCTGCCTCATCGAGCATCTGTTCTTCTCAGCAGTTCGATCATTAATATGTACAAGAAATTCAATATACTTAACGGCGGACAAAAGTATCCCACGCTTTTCCATTTATTCGAGGCTGTCCGTAACAATAGGAATGCCAATTCACAATCACGCCAAGCAATTCTTGACAATCTTGAGGCTATACTACTGGCGTTTGGAACCGAGATGCTTGGTTACTACCGCGGATGGCCGGTTCATGAGTTGGCTAAACGCCACATAGTATTTGAATTGACAGGCCAGCCAGAGGCAGGCAAGGACCTTGTACTAAATTACCTTGTAGTTGCCGAATTTATTTCGCGAATATCGCAAGGCATTTCTAACAGGCCAATGGATCTATGGATGAGTATCGACGAAGGACAAAGACTGTTTTCACAAAAAAAAGAATCGATAGGCCATGGCGGCAACTCAATAACCGACCTTGCAGGCTTGGTAAGAGGTATTGGAGCCGGTCTGTTTGTCTCAGTTTTAACACCAGATGACTTGTCAAATAAGATACCCGCAATAACCTCGACCAAGTTAATTGGCAGATGTGGTTCTATCGGAGATTACAACGCAGCGGGGCAATTCATGGGTTTAACCAAGGAACAGATATTCTGGTGTGCTCATAATATGGTACCTGGAATGTTCGTCGGACAAGTAAGTGATGGCCCCTGGAGATACCCATTTTTGTACACCGTTCCCAAAATGAAGCAGTTAAAAGTCGTTACTGACCATCAAGCAGATGAGAGTTTGAAATCACTGGATTCCTTAGATGTCGAACCGGTCGAGTTTTCCAACTGGTCTGCCAATGAACGTATTGAAGTTAGTAACAATACCGTACATAAGACACAAAGGGTCGTTGGGCTAACTGATAGCGAATTCAGGCTTCTAAAGGCCATCGTTGACAATCCCATGCTGTCATCAAGCAGCTATATAAAACTCGCAAAGATAAGCCCGAACACACTCAAAAAACTTCGACCAATCTTTATTGAAAAAGATTTTATCAAGGAACACACCGTCGATTCCAGCACTCGCGGTCGCAGCAAAAGGATATGGGAACCACTTGATGCAGGTAAACAGGCAATAGCGCGGATACCACAATTTAACAGGAGCAAATAATGCGAGGCAAAGCATTTCACAACCGAATAGCAGAGGAAACTAAAACGATTTTCAGTAACCACCACTGGCAGGTCTACACAGAACATCGCTACCGCAAAAACGGCATAACGACCTATCTCGATCTATTTGCCATCAAAGGTAACCAGACAATCGCCTGTGAGATTGAGACTACCATCCGACACGCTATTGATAACACACTTAAGGCACAAGTTGCAGGTCTTGTTTTATGGATCATCGTACCAACCCGCACACTGCGTCGTCAGATAGAACGTAAATTGGAATCGTCAGGCGTTACCGAAAACCGTCAATCAATCAAAACCATATTGTTAAGCCAAGTTAATACAGAACTAAATTTATTGTGAAGGGATAAAGCTATGAAAATTAAATGGGGAAATATTTTTGCGTTAGGGATTTTAATCTGCCTGATTGTATTACTGCTGCGATTACCTGAAATAGCGGACCGCATGTCTTTTAGCATAGACATTCAACATTATTTCGATAACCCAATGATTGGATTGTGCTTTTTCGGTTTTGTTTGCCTGACAATCGTCGCTGTAGCAAAAATCTTTTCAAATCGATAGCAAATTGCATCACAAAAGAATTTTCAACTTTTTTATTTTTTTTGAATACAGCCGGCAGTTTCGATGGAGTGTTTATTTTAGAAGGCAAGGTTATTTGCTGCAGCAATTACGAATTAGCCTAATTAACTTTTTAGCAACAATTTTTGGAAAGGAATATTATGAAAGAAGAAGTCTCAGGCACTGCTTTGCAGTTGGCACAATCTATCCAGGAATTAATGGAAGAATATGTGCCTGATTTCCCGGAAGAACTGCCTGAGCAGATTGTACGTCTATCGAATCAGATCAGCCAGATTGAAAACAAACAGCAGCAGTCTCTTAACCAATTTGAGTCCATCAGTCAATTATTGAAAAACATGGTTTCGACCAGTAATCTGCTGGAGAAAGCCAGCGAGACAAATTTCTTATTGGGCAAGCAGCATTACCAGGAGCATATCATTGAGCCTATGCTGCGTTCGCTTTTTCCTATTTTTGACATCATCGCCGACTCTCGCAGGCATCATGATAATTCAGCCGACAACGCAACAAGTTTGACAAACTCAATCTACTCCCAGCTTAGGCAGTTTATAGCAAATTATGATATAGAGATTATTGAACACTCCTCAGGCGACAGTTTCAATCCTAAAACAATGAAGCCTATCAAGTGGGAAATAACCTCACAAGAGCACCTTGAAAAATCAGTAGCACAGTCTTTGCAAGTCGGATTTAGAACAGGTCAAACAAAAATCTTAAGACCGGAGACTGTTAGTCTGTTTAAGTACCAACCGTCAAAAACTAATAGTATTACTCTTAACGAAAGGACAGAAAAATGATGATTCCTAGTATTGATGCCGGAAACTCGCGTTTCAAATGTGCTGTAGCTGATGTTGCAGGAAACCCAAAATTAATCACAAATCGCTTCGGCGAGCCGTTCACACCAAGTACGGTATTCTTTGCCCCCGACGGCTCAACCATAGTCGGCACCGAGGCAATAAACGCCGGCTTCGTTGAGCCTTCAAGGTTGGTTATCAACTGGAAAAGGGCTATGGGTACAGACAAGCCGCTTTACACCGCTGACGACGGTACGGTTTATAAGGCCAGGGATATCCTCGCCATCTTGCTAAAAGATGCTAAGGAAAACATCGAGGCCAAGACCGGTCAGGTTGTAAACGAAGTTGTCATTACCGTGCCGGCAAACTACACCGATATTCAAAAGCAGCAGACAATAGACGCTGCCCAAAAAGTTGGTATGAAAGTTGTCACCTTACCTCACGAACCAACCGCAGCTGCATTGGGCAACGAACTCTACAAGCAGAACAACTCGACCGCCCTGATATATGACCTTGGCGGCGGAACATTTGATGTCTCTATCGTCCAGACAGAGGGTAATGTCTGCAAGATTATCGCTACTGGCGGTGACTCGAACATCGGCGGCAGAGACTTTAATGACCGTATTAGTGAAAAACTTATAGAAGAGTTCGAATCGGTTAATGATTTCAGGCCATCGGAAGATATGCACACTATTTTCTTCCAGGAGATGAGCCAGAAAATTGAACAGCTAAAGATCAGTCTTTCGGTTCAGGCCCAGTCGCAAGTAGTTCTTTTCTGCGAAGGCAGGCAGCTTCAGATGACCGTTACAAGAGAGCAGTTTAACTCGTGGGTCAGAGATCTTGCAGAAAAGACTATGCAGAAAACCAGGCAGGTAATTGAGGATGCAAACCTGGATATCTCAAAAATCGACGAAATCTATGCCGTCGGTGGTGGTTCTATGATGCCCATAGTTATTGAATTGCTTGAAGAGTTAATTGGAAAAAAGATTTCCAAACGATGTGAACCACATTGTGCAGCCGCTTTCGGTGGTATCCTCAGTGGCCGGCTTGAGTATCAACGACAGGGCAAAAACTATACCATCGGCAACGTGGTCCTGCCATCTCCTACAGCAATTGTCCACGAAATACTCAGTCATACAATTGGAGTTTTCGCATTGACCGAAGAGACCAAAGAGGTTTGCAGTGAAATACTCAGCAAAGATACTCCTATTCCATCGATACAGACTAAGGTGTTTCAGCTAAGCCAATCCAACCAGACAGCGGTTACTATTAAGGTACTTCAGGGAGAAGATGGCCAGGATGCCAAGGATTGTTTAATGCTGGGCCATTTCGAGCTTAACGACTTACCACCTCGTGCAGATTTAATTGGTCGTATCGAGGTAACGTTTTCGCTGGACAACAATGGACTACTAACTGCAAAGGCTCGTGACATCGTAAGCGGCAAAGAAGAGCAAATGCAAATCGACTACGAGATCAAACCCAAACAGGCAAATGCCGCTTAACTAAAATCATTAATGCTGGCAGGCATATCCTGTCTGCCAGCAACTTTTAATATAGGAGAATATCATGAAATATTTGGATTTTGCTAATCATACACAATCAAATGCAACGTCAGAAACTCTGATGACCCTAATAGACCTTTCCCCTTCAATGGATTATGATGATTGGAAGCCAACAAGGAAAGCCGGTGCCATCACAGCCAACAAAGAACTCATCAATATCAAGTTTAAGTCACATCCCCAAGACAGGATGGGCATCATAGGCTTTGGTAATAACGCAAAGCTTCTGCATTCTCCTATCCGTATAAGCAAAGGTATTCAAGACTTGCAAAGAGCCCTTAACAATCCCGATGGATCCGGCGGCACAAACTTTACTGTGGCACTCGCACTTGCTGAAAACTGTTTTTTTGGGAAAGTAAATCAACCGGCTAGCAATTTCTTTACCAGAATGTTATCGGAAATATTTATTGAACCCGAGAATCATAAGCAGCAGCCGAGCAGAAGCGATGGCAACCTCAAACGAATCATTATGCTAACTGATGGCGAACACAATACGGGAGGCTCACCATTAGCAATTGCATCAAGACTCAAAAGTGCAGGAGTAATTATCGACTGCATTGGTATCGGCGGTAGCCCAACTGATGTTGACGAGAAACTTCTAAAGCAAATTGCTTCAAAAAATTATGATGGCTCAATCCGATACTGCTTTATAGGCGACCAACAACAACTTCTTCGCAAATATCAATCCATGGCCCAACACATACGAGTCATATAGAAAAGGAGGTTACGATGACAGCGATAATATATTTACTAATGTGCCTACTGTATTTCATTTGTGTCGGCCTTGATATCGCAATGTTTTTTCTACAGATAAGGCTTGTTATGCTGTGGAGAAATGTCAACTGGCTCATCCCATTTGATAACGCCGGCAAATCGCTTGTAAATACCGTTACTGCAAAAGTTTCACAGTTTTTGAAAACCCAAAATCCTCTATCGGAAAGAGGTAAACTTATTACAGCATTGGCGGCTTTTGCGATAGCCAGAATTATTCTTGGGACAATTCTAAAGACTACATAACCGGTAAATGAATGGCTGGCAGGTGCCGAATGCACCTGCCAGCATAACAAGTAAGTTCACTCTATATTATGGAAGAAAAAATCATGTTAAACAACATTGAAACAGTAGTCTTGGTTTCTATTTTTGTAATACTACTGCTGGTTATATTCAAGCCCGTTAAATCCTTTTTTAATCTTGATATACTTCCATCTTGTATTCTTTCGGTATGCGTATCAGCATTATGTATTATTGGAATGAGTCGTTCATTGAAAGGCTTACCTGGAATTCTGTTGATGTCTTATGCTGCCTTGGCGATAGCTGTTTTTTTGATGCTACTTCTTCCATTTATTTGGAATTGCCTTAAAAAAACAAAAGACTGCTTTTCGGGTTATACCACCCACAAAGACGAGGTCTCGCGAACAGACTCTAAGCAATTGAGAAGGAAATGAAATGACTGCAGAGGATAATAACAACTTATTTCCTGATCTTCTAACAGAAGAGGAGCTAATCAAATTCTTGCGTATATCTAAAGTAAGCAAGGCTCAAGATTATCATAATGTTATAGCTCACCTTAAAAGAATTCATGATTTGCCCTGCATCCATATCTGCCGTCAACCGCTATACCCGATTGAGGCCATTAGGAAGTGGATAGAAGAGAAAACTGTTTTAGAAAAATAAAGCCTTGCGCTTTCTCGCCGCCTTGGTTACAATAGTGCCCAGATCGGTTTTACCGGTTGTAGCTCGGCAGAAAGGAGATGAAACTATGAGCAAACAACTGGTAAATTTAAGAACAAGGCCATCACGTGATGGTCGAAAACTAACATATTTTCTCGACTACCTTGACGAACGCAACAAAAGACAACGGATTTCGCTAGGACATGCTAATAAACGCAAAGCTGAACGCGAAAAAATTCTTAAAGAGCAGGAATTGAGAATGGGTATTGCAGAACCCGCTTCAATGAAACTCAGCAAGTTCATGGAAGACAGCCTGGCAAAAACTGGAAAGCAAATTAGAGAAAGCACACAAGTGGAATATAAATCTTCAATGATTGATTTTATTGGCGTAGTTGGTGACATTGACTACAAACGCATCACTCACAGGCACGGAGAGATTTTTCTCCAGAATTGCCTTGATGCCGAAAACAGTCTCGCCACCACAGCTAAAAAGATCCGTCAGCTTAAAAGGTTCTTCCAATTGGCGGTCCAGCGTGGTCAGCTTGACGATAACCCCTTGAAAAACATCAAGCCACCCAAGGCTTCAAAAAAGAAGGTCCGGACTTACGCTCCTCAGGAATGTAAGCGTATCTTCGAAGCTGCTCGTGAAATCCAGAGAGACTCAGTGCTGCAGTGGGATATGTTGATTACTATTGCTCTGACAACCTGTATGCGAAAAAGTGAATTACTCAATACCGTCTGGGGCGACATCGATTTCGAAAACAAGACAATAGATGTAAGCTCTAAAAAGGACACAGAAGAAACATGGCAATGGTACATAAAGGACACCGACTTCCGGACTTTGCCTTTAACTGACCTGGCTATTATGCTACTGGCGGAACTCCAGACAAAACGTCCGGCTGGTTACCCTTATGTATTTCTGCCTCCCGAACGGTATGACCATATTCAGCAACTCCGTAAAAAGGACAAGTGGACCTTGAGTTCAGCCAGAATAAAAGTCGTCAACAATTTCACACGCCAGTTTAAGCAAATTTTGAAGAAGGCAGGTATTGAAAAAGGTCAGTTTCATGACTTACGAAGGACTGGTTTAAGTAGTATGCTTGCCAAGGGCCTTAGTAAATACGACCTGATGACTATTGCCGGCCACGCAAAATTTGATACGACACATCAGTTTTATCTGGCGGTAGAGGATAACCTGGTTGGCAGAGCAAGAGATGCAGCCGATGAAGGCTTTGGCGAGATTTTGGCACACATTTGGCACGCAGGTGGTTCTGGAGCAGATGAGGATAAAAGTAAAGCGTTGTAAGTATCTTACTCACAACGCCTTAAGTAACGA
>JAGLNB010000080.1 GCA_023139715.1 Planctomycetota bacterium
TGAAAGAGGATTTGCCGAAAATGAAGTTCGCAATGGCAGCTGATATTTTGTTTTTTCCGCTGTGGTCGCTTTTTATGCTGTTCTTTATTATTTCTTCAGCTTTTGGTCGAACGATAAAATGGCGAAATGTTCGCTACAAACTTATCAGTCCAACCGAAACAGTCGTGCTTAAAGATTAACCGCATCACTTTTTATCCAAAAGTGTTTTGCGCAGGCCCCGCCTTCGCAGGATGTGATGGTAGTGCTGAGCAAATCGATGGGCTTCATCTCTGACGTATTGCAGAAGTTTTAGAGCCGCTGAAGTTCTGCTGAGTTTAAGCGGTTCAGGTTTGCTTTGCAGAAAAATCTTTTCTTCTTTTTTTGCAATAGCTGCTATTTGTACAGCTGGCGCATTCATTTGTTTCAATGTTTTTTCAGCTGTTCTCAAATGGCCTTTTCCACCGTCGATTAAAATCAAATCCGGCCACAGTTCTTCGCCTGCGAGCGCATATTTGTATCTTCGCTTTATTACTTCAGCGAGCATTGCGTAATCGTTAATACCTTTTACGGTTTTGATTTTGAATTTTCTATAGCCGCTTTTAAATGGTTTGCCATCAATAAATTTTACCAGTGAGCCGACTGCTGCGGTTCCGCTGATATTTGCAATGTCGATTCCTTCAATGATTCTGATTGGCTGTGGTGCTTCGATTACTTTTTGCAGTTCTTCCATTGCCGCGGCTGGGTCGGTGGCAAAAACTTCTGGCTGAACGTCAGTGCTTGGATTGCCGCGGCGGCTCAATCGTTCGATTAAGCGGATTCGGTCGCGAAAAACAGCTGCTTTTTCGTATTCGAAATTTTCAGCTGCTGTTTCCATCTGCTTTTTCAATTGGCGCAGAATGGCTGAGCGTTTTGAGCGTAAAAATCGCGTAAAATCGCTTATAATGTGTTTATAATTGCTTTTTTCTATTTTCGCAGCACACGGAGCCGAGCATTGTTTTATGCTGTACAAAAGGCACGGCCGAAAAAATTTGCGTTTTGAGTCGTTTTGGCTGATAGTTAGTTTGCATGTGCGAAATTTAAATATTTTTTGCATCGCTACTACTGCTGCACGCAAATCTTTTGCAGAAGTAAATGGGCCAAACAATTTTGAGCCGCTGCGTGGTTTGCGAGTGATGTAAATTGCGGGGAAATCATCTTTGGTTGTGATTTCAAGATACGGAAAAGTTTTGTCGTCGGTTAAATCAGTATTGTACGGCGGATGAATATCTTTAATCAGCCGAGCTTCTTTTAGAAGTGCATCAACTTCGTTTGCCGTTTCGATAAAGTCAACTGTTGCAACTTTAGTTAACATCTCTGAAATTTTTGGACCACGTTCACTGCCGGCTTTGCCGTGAAAATAACTGCCGACTCTTGAGCGAAGATTTATTGCTTTGCCAATGTAGAG
>JAGLNB010000081.1 GCA_023139715.1 Planctomycetota bacterium
GCCCCAATTCCGCCGCGAATGCCACAACTTCATAGCCATAAGTTTCGTTCAGCCACGGCAATATAACGCTTGTATCAAGCCCGCCGCTATACGCCAACACAACCTTTTCACTTTTATTTTTACTCATTTAAAAAACCCTTTACAATACAAATTCTTCCCTGAGGATAGGCAGTCGGCCGCAAGGCCGATTCCACAATTCTGCATTCTTAATTCTGATTTCTGTTTGGAACAAACAGCTGCTATGATTGTCTAAAAGACATGACTTTGCCGAAGTGTAGGTATGGTTGACCGTTCCAGTAACCCCGCCCACAGGTGGCGGGGCTAAACAAAAAAACAAAATACTAATGACGAAAAAATGATAAAAACATTGAAAATAACGAGTATTGCAGCTGTTGGTTTAACGGTTGTTTTTTTGATTTTTTCTGTCGCTTTTGGCGTTCGCAGCGATAAGGCCAGCGAAGAAATTATTGATTCAATTGGTGCGGTGGAAAAATTCAAAAAAGAAACAGGCGATAAAGTAGCCAAAAGAAAAAATGAGCAGACCCCGCCGCTGGTAAAACAAGCCGAAGCTTTTGCGTTGTATCTTAATCCGCCGCCAAAACCAAAACCCAAGCCGAGGCCAGGTAGAACTACCCGTAAACCAGATACAAAACCAAGGCCGCCAAAAGTTTCAGCCAAATTTGATTTGGTAGGCACAAGTTTTTATAAAACAGCACCTGAGCAATCGATAGCACTGATTGACCAGCCGGGCAAAGGATTCCAATGGATACGGCAATCGGAAAAAATTGGGCATCTTGTAATCAAAGAAATAAAAGATGGCGTTATCGTCATTCAAGACGGCAAAAGAACATTTGAAATGACAGCCCAAAGAAAGCCGAGAATTAGTCTTGTTAAGGAAAAGGGAAAATCAGCAAAGGAAACGACTTCTAAATCCAGAGCTAAATCATCGTCAGAAAAACGCAAAAAACGCTCCGAAGTAAGGCAAAGAAGAGCCAGGCATCCTCAGCCGCAACCGGGCAGGGAAAAAGCAACGGATTTTCCGGTAGAAATTTTCGAAAAACTTCAGGCAATGCAAAAAGATGCCGAGCAGGGTGATGTAGATGACGAAAAAGCTAATGAAAAAAGCAAATTGTTGATACAGGAACTAATTGCAGATATTGAAGGGCAACGCATAAGTGGTGAAGAAGCAAACGATTTGGGCACTCTTGGCGAAGAATTGGATGCTGCCGAGGTGGTGCCGGCACCGTGGGAAGATTCAAGTCAGGCCGATGAGCCAAATAGCGATTCGTAGTAAATCAAATCGATTTTCCGCAAATTATAGAGCATAGAGCAAATTCTAAAGTTTTTCTTCCAAAATAAGTGAAAATAGGGAACTTTTGGGCATTTCTTTTGTCTGATTGAGAGTGGAGCGCAGGGCAGCTGATATTAAATCGTTGAGTTTGCGAAAAAACCGCTTATTTCAACAGTTTTTAGGCCGAAATGTCCGATAAACAATGCATAAAGCGCTTATAATTTGGTGAAAATGACAAATACACTGGCAATGAGTGTGTAACTGCTGGTATTGGAGTGGTTTACAGTGACTTTTAGAAATCAGCAACTAATAGCGAAAACTTGTTCCAAGCAAATTAAGCGAGGTAGAAGGCCGCATATTTCAGAATTAAAAAATCAACTGATTTTTTGTTTTGCAATCTGGTTTTGCCTCTTTGGGCTGGTTTTTTCTGCCCGGGCGGATCTGGACATAGCGAGATACAGGGTTTTTGCACTGAAAAATATATCAGCCGAAGATGGCAGAGGATTTCTCGATGAATTGCAAATGGGAACTGTATCGCAGCTGCCGGGAAGTAATACACTGCTTGTTACCGCCTCTCCGGAGGATTTGATAAAGGCCAGCTCAATTCTGGAAATGCTTGATTCCGACAGCAATAAGAAATTCGCAGTAAAGCAAATTGCTGCTGAAGCTGAATTGGGAAACTTGCTTTCAATTGAAAAAATTGCAGAAAAAATCGCTGCGGGCGAAAATGGCATCGAAATATCGATAGGCACTTTTTTTGCACCGCCGGATAGAAACTCAAATCAAAAGGCAATCATCGATGTGCATAATGGAAATGTAGTCGCTGTTGCGCCGCAGGACATAATCGATGAAATTGTCGCAGCTGCTACCGGTCAGCAAAAAAATGATGAGCCCGAAATCGATGAATTAAATGATGAACTAAATGTTGATGCGGTTGATTTAGTGGCCGATGAATTGCAAAGTGAAGACGATAAAACATCATCGGATGAAAGTGATTCAGATGAACTTTTCGGCAAACTGCTTAGCTCGCTGGCTGAAACAGAAAAGGAAATGGCTGAAGCTGAAAAAACAATAAAAAACGAAATAGAAAAATCGAAGGATATAAATCGGCCGAAAAAAATCGAAGTCGCATCGAAACAAAAAGAAATCTACAAAGAATCAGAGCCGATAGAAAAACCACAGCGGTCAGTTACTGTGGATATTGTTCCAAAAAAACCAGAGCAAAAAACCAAGGCGTGGTCGTATCAAACCGAAACAATTTCAGCAGCCGATGAAATGCTCGAACTTGACCTGCCGGAAAAACTTAACATTGAAGATTTGCTCAGCCTGGTTGGCGAATATCTTAACCTGGATTATATGTACGATTCGGCTAAGGTAAAAGGCGATGTTACGCTGCGACTTAGAGGGCCAATCAAAGTTCGAGATTTGTATCCGCTTTTGGAATCAGTTCTGAAATTCAAAAATTTCGTAATGACGCGAAAAGGAAATCTCGTAGTAATCGTGCCTTCAACGGAAGTGCTGGATATTGACCCGGTTTTGCAGAGCGGCGACGACAAAGTCAAACTTGGCGATGTAATTATAACACGCGTATTTAAATTGAAATATATTAGCGTTGCCAGCGCTCAGAATCTTTTGACGGGAATGAAGCTTGGCGTAAATATTACGCCGATTGCTGAAAACGGAACGCTTGTGGTAACCGGCTATGCCTATCGTATGGAGCGGATTGAAGAGCTGCTCGATATGATAGATAAATCCGGCGAATTAAAAGAGTTCAGATTCCGGCAGCTGAAATATACTATGGCTCAAACACTTGCTCCCAAGATTAAAGAGCTTTCTGAGCAGCTTGGAACGGTGTCGATTACTATCGCTGCTGCGAAGCCGGATGCAAAAGCAAAACGCGGCAGACGCACTACCACGCCGGCGCCAAGGACATCAGCTGGCAGTAAAAAAGGAACCGTTTATCTCGATGCGGACGAAAGAACGAATCGAATTCTTATGATAGGCCAGGCCGAACAGCTTGAAATAATAGATGGCCTGATTGATACGCTCGACGTTCAACAGCAGGATTTAAGAGTGATGCGACTTTACGAGATACAAAATGTCGGAGCTGACGAAGTTAAAAGTAAACTTGAAGAACTTGGCGTACTTACTGCAGGCAAAGGGGCTTCGGCTGCAAGCAGAAAAGGTCAGCCGGCAACTGCCACGCAAAATGCACCGACAGAAGAGCCGCAGGTAGTAATTGTGGAATCGACTAATTCGCTTCTCGTAAACGCAACATCCCAGCAGCATTTGCAGATAGTCAAGATTATCAGCTATGTGGACTCCGAAACGCTTGAACAGGCAATACCTTATGAAATCTATGCACTTGAAAATCAAAACCCGACGGATCTGGCAGCTGTTCTCGACCAGCTGATTCAGGAAGTTGTAAAAGACAAAGAGGGAAAAATTCAGCAGGTAACAAAAAAGCAGGAAGATATTATTATTGTCGCAGATGAAAATACTTTTTCGCTTATCGTCTATGCGAATAAGAAAAATCAGGAATGGATAAAAAAACTGATTAGCAAACTCGACAAAAGACGGCCGCAGGTGCTGATAGATGTTTCGCTTGTTGAAATAACAAGAGATGATGAATTTGCATATGACCTGAATATTATAGCAAATGCAACAAAAGTTGTAACAGGTAATACTGCAATAACTGGTAGTGGTTTGGCCAAAGCTACCTCCAGTGTACTCGAAGGCGGATGGAATCTGCGTGACAAAGATGGCAAAAACACCAGGGTTGTTCAGGGATTCTATGCTGATGACAGTATTCAAGCATTATTAACTGCGATGGATACAAAAGATTATGGCAGGGTTCTTGCTCAGCCGAAAGTACTCGTCAATGATAATGAAGAGGGCGTAATAAAAACTACCCAAAAAACCTATGTTGAAGAAAAAACATCAACCTGGCAGGGAGACCCGGCAGTTGAGCAGATTAGTACTAAATACACACCTTATGAAGCCAAAATTGAACTTGTTATTACACCGCACATTAGCGAAGGTGATTTGCTTAGACTTGAAGTAACTATGACGCGTGAAGATTTTACGGAAAAAGTAGGTGTTCCTCCAGATTTAGCCACAAGCAATTTGAATACGATTGTTACAGTTCCTGATGGAAGTACAATTATTCTTGGTGGCCTGACAAAACTGAAACAGTCAAAAGGTGGAAGTAAGGTTCCATTGCTTGGAGATTTGCCGTTCGTCGGAGGTGCATTTAGAACGATTGATAATGGAGATGAGGCAAGCAAATTGTATATTTTTGTCAAGGCCAATATTTTAAGGCCGGACGAAAGCGATAAAGGGCTTGAGCAGTTAAAGAAAATTTCCGCTCAAAATAAGGCTGCTTTTGAAAAAGCTGAACGCATGTTTCAGGATAGAGA
>JAGLNB010000082.1 GCA_023139715.1 Planctomycetota bacterium
ATTTCAGCTGGGCTAACATTAGCTGTAACCATCAGGATAAAACCGCAGACCAGCAGAATATATCTAATTCGTTTTTTTATATTTGCATTTTTATTATTCCACATTTTTTTGCTCCTGCCCTGCTATTCAAGCTTCAAAGTTATTTCTGTTTCTCCACATTTTAAGAGAACCGTATTTTGTGTAATTTCAATTATTTCATATTCTTTTTCGCCGCTATCATCTGAAACGACGAATTTATCGCCTGCTACAAACAACCTGTCATTTATAAATGCCTGCTCCTGCTCGCCAGACAAAATTGCTTCCAACTCTATTTCCTCATTGTCACTTTTTGAACTGCTAAATCGTCCTTTATCCGGCGTAAATAAATCTCTGCTTAAAACATCATTTCTTCCTGCAACCTTCGGCAGTTCCACAAAGGAAATTTTAATTTTGCTGTTTTGCTGACTGCTAAGCTGATTCTTTTTTGCCGCAGCTTCGGCACTATTCGTGCTTTTTCCACTAAGCACCCTGACCCACATAAAAACCATCACAAGAATCAGACACAAAGCCATAACAACTTTTTGCTTGTCCGCTGCCAGCCGATTCATAATATTGCCGGCATTGCTGTTATTATTTGTGGTATCTTTTGCCATTTTCAGTTCTTTCCTGCTTTAGCCTGCCTTACGCCTGTAATAAATAATTGCTTTTGCCTGCATACTAAGGTTGCCTTTGAAATTTTTATCATTGATGATTTTGACCTGCTCAATACGAACGGCTCTATCTAAGCTTTGCAGCTGCTTATAAAAATCAAAAATATCCACTAAGCCGCCTTTGCACTGAATATTCAGCGGGATACAATTTAGTTTCTTCAATTCAATTTCTTTATCCGGCCAGACCAAGGCTTCCTTTAGATTATTTTCTTGCATTAAATCCGTAACCATATCGAGAAATCCGCTAAGCTGCCTTTGCTGCGGAATAGCTGCCTGATAATTTCCGACTTTATTTTGCAGCTGGAACAATTGCTCTTTTAACACAGGCATTTGTTTACTCTTAGCCGAAATTTCCTCAATAGTTCTCTGCTGAGAAATTCTCATCTGCTCAACCGCCTTGAATTTCTTTTGTAGCGGCAAATATCTAAGCAGAAAAAATCCTCCAACCATCGCCGCGGCTGCACAAAAAATAACAATCTGTTGTCTTGAAAGAGACATCATCAAAAAAGTCCTCTATTTTTTTGCAAAACCATTAGATACATCCTGATAATTTGCAAGATAACAAGCTATCTTAAAGCTATTTAGCCGACTGTTCGGCTTTGAAAATCCGGCTACTGTTTGTATTTGTTTATTTTGCGTAAATGATGGCTCAACCAAACAAAAATATGGCGAATCCTCCAGTTTGGTAACAAATCTTGCCACATCGCAAGTTTGCTGACCCACGCCGCTTATTAAAATTTTGAATCTCACATCACCAAATATTTTTTCATTCTGAAAATCAATTTTACTGTTTGCAGTTTTGAACTTCTTTGATTTGCCACTGATTTCGGGCGAACCAAATACATCAGTAGTAAACTCGATTTTATCGAGTATTATTTCTTCATCTGTCAAAAAACTCATCTCTGCGAGAACCGCTGAAACATCGATTTTAGAATCTATTTTCTCAAGCACATCCGCCATCTTTTGCAGATTGGCTTTCTCGCTTTGCAGCTTTGCGAACTCATCTGAAATCGACGATTGAGCATTGATTATTGAAACATTATCTTCAACCTTTTTTTGGGCATTTCCAATTTTTGCAACAGCATAAAAATCCCAACTCAGCATAAGCATAAATACGCATCCTATCGCAATGTACTGCATACGATAGCTAATGCTTTTTCGCCTGCCGCTCTTATACCATTGCGGAAGAAAATCAATTTCGCTGGTAATTATCGTTTTGGAATTTTTATCTTCCATCAGTTCTGCCAACCCTTCAAACTAAGACCAACAGCCACTGCCCATTCGCAAAGCAATCCTCTTCTGTCGCTGTCAAAATGAACGCTCGCCTGCTGCGACATATCAAATCCTCTAAGCGGTTGAGCCAATTCAATATCAACCGTTAATTGTCGTTTCAAAACATTGAGCAGAATATTTTCATAGGCCTGGCCTCCTGCAAAAACTGCCCTTTCCACACGCTTGCCTCTGAAAGTTACGGTGTAGTACCTAAAGCAAAGTGATATTTCCTTTGCCAATTCTTCAGAAACACTCGTCAAGGCATCCACTACCACCTGTCGCATTGAGGCATCAAGCCATTGTCCATCATCAAAGTTTGCCTGCTCGTTCTGCAATTCGCCTGAACCGGCTGTGGAACTAACTGCTCTTTCCTTTCGCAATTTACGTCTTAGTATTTCAGCTTCTTCGACGGTAACTCCGAGTTTGGATGCAATTTCCAAATTGAATTTTTCTCCGCCGATTGGTATCTGTTTGATAAAACAAATTTGCTCGCCACGGCCAAATACAACCGTAGTAAAATGACTTCCAACATCCATAAAAACAACCGTGTTTTCCATGTCTTCCTGCCGTCTTAGTGAACGGTTAAAGCTTCTAAACAAAGCACATGGAATTGTATCGATTGCTACCGGCCGCAACTGGACTTGTTCCAGCAAGCCGATATGATTTTTTATTGTATCGCTGTCTGTTGCAAAAAGTATCAGCTCATTTTTTACTTCGTCTGCCTGCTTAACATTTCCAGCTAACATATATTTGATAGTATCTTTATCCGGGTCCAATCCAAAACGCTGACTTACCTCTTTTTCCAATGCCATCTGTGTTTTATCATCATCTGTCTGCGGCAATCGCAAACTGGTTATTTTCAACTCATCATTAGCAAGGCAACTAACGACTCCCTTACCTCTAAAGCCGCCTTTATCTAACATTTGTTCAACTGTTGAAACGACAAAATCCCGCCTTTGCTCAGTATCATTATTTAAGCCGGAATCGATTTTAACTTTATCCGCAGCGAGAACACCTATGCGTCCGCCGCTTGCTGTCAGCTGAATCATCTTTATAGAATCATGACCGATATCCAAGCCAATGGGGCTGTGATTTCGAGTTTTAAGTTTCCATGCAATCATTATTTTTCCATTTGCTGTTTTTCTTGCAACAGCTTATCAATCTGAAATCAAAATAAATCCTGTAACCGGCTCAACCTCAATTGTAATCTCAGTTTCGCCTGCACACAGATTGATAACGCCCTGTGCTTGCAGGTCAGTGTCTTCGCCGATTTTTGGATTGCCCATATAATCAAATCTGATTTTTTCGGTGCCATCAAAATCAACATCAACAATATCAACCTTATCAAGACGAACATCGCTGCTGAATTTCACTTCGTACAGCTCCTTTGTTAAGGGATTCTTTATCGTTTCACCACTATCATCACAAACCCGATAGCTCTCGTTTTCCTTATCGAACACCACTGCAAAATCCATCCCTTTGCCAATTGCCATACTTTTGGTGTATTCCAAATCAGCAGCTATCACATTTGCCGCAGAATGAATTTGAACTGATGTAGCAGAGGTCACCATTGGCGTAGTAATCATTGCAGCTATGGCAATTATCATCACCACAATCAAAATCTCTATCAGAGTAAAACCGCTATTCTTAATACTCATTCCAAACGTCCTAAATAAAGTATTCGGGCGCATTTGCGCTGTTACTCTTCTTTTTTCGTCTTGTTGGCTTAGCGTCTTAACCTGCAACAAATCAAGCATTTAGCTGCTAAAATCCAGATATTATAAACAGCATTTGCAACATAGTTGGAATTGGCCGATTGTGTAATCTTCGAGGGTGATAAAAGCGTCAAAATTCGCCTTTTACACAACCAATATCAGCAAAATTGATATAACCGTCAAAGCAATCTGAAATGAACAGGCAAACCTTTTGGGCAGTAGTTGAAATAAATCAGGTAATCGGAAAATTCAACAATTATGGAATTTTGTTTGGCTTTGGCGCAAAGACCGATAAATATTGTTTTTCCAACAAGAGATTATCTTGTAATACTTGTGAAAAATGCTTCTGCATTTGGGTCAGCTGCGTTAGGATCAACACGAAGTTCGGCTGTTAAGGAACTTTGGCCGATTCTGGTTATTTCGCCATCCTCTTCTATTTCTCTGTAGGCAGTAGATATTATTTCATAATCACACGGATCATTTGGTTCACCTGCAAACAGAGTAACATCAACATCATAATAATCATTACTATCCTGCACTATCCGCAGCCCCTCAACTGTCCAATCTTGCTGGAAGTTACTATCGTTGATTATTAATCCTCTGGCGTATTCGAGTCCTGATTCAGCAAGATAATCCATCTGCGCTCTAAGTATCATATTTTGACCGCAGGTAAGTTCTACATCACTTCTCGCTAAAAAACCAAGTGACAAAATCGTTATCACCATAACGATAAGCAACACAGCAAGCAGCGCCGCTGCCGGCTTATTATTTTGTGTTTTTATTTTTCTTTTTTTCATATTCATTCACCAAAATTATCAGTTCGGCAAACACCAACCGCGTAATGCAGCATTTATCTGGTAATGATGCCAAACACCATCTTCTTCCAAATCAAACGATATACTAACAAGTTTAGCATAAGACACATCGCCCGAAGGATACAAAGCAAACTGCACATTGCTGCACTGTGGAATTAGAGAAATTATGTCAGCACTTCCGATATACACCAGCTCATTATCATCAACGTATTCATCCTCGTTTTTATCTGTCTGCCAAAGAACCACATCACTATCACTCTTGGAAACTACACATCTGCTATATCTTATCAGTTCCGAAATACGAAGCGTTGCACATCGCAACTGTGCCTGCTTAACAACTGTGTCATTACTGCTATCATTTGCCGAGCTAATCGCAAACGCAAGCGCAGCTACAGCTGAAAGAATTATGCTCGTAACCATTAGTGCCACAAGCAATTCAGCCAGCGTAAACCCGTTAGCATTTTTTGTTTTCTCTGAAATCATTATTGGCTAATCAATCTGCTTAAACTCACTAATTCATTTTCGTTTTCATCTTCATTGTATTTCACCGAAACGGTGGCCTTTATTAAAAACGGCGGCTCGTAAATTTCGCAGGTGGCACTTCTACTGAAATTGACATAAATAGAACCTGCATCTAACTCTACAAATTTCGTTCCGCTTACATCATTAACATCACCCTCCGGCTCAATATATACGCCGTAGTCATTTATTATATAATCAAAATCTGTAGCGATAATTTCTTCCATCAAATCAGAAGCCAGTTTGGCAGCGAGTGTTCTATGGGTTCCTTCAGCTCGAACAGCTGCTCCTGAGGCAAATGGCAGTAATATGCTGGAAGCTGCAGCGGCCAATATAACCATTGCAAGCATCGCTTCAGCGAGAGAAAATCCACTTGCGGCAAGCGAGTCGTATCCATTGTATCGTTTTTTTTGTTTGTAATTCATAGTTTAACGATAATTAAAAAATGAAAAATGGGCTGAACAGCTCAGGCATAGCTAAGCACAATCAGCCCATTCATATCTCCTCCAGCTGCCCATCATCGCTGGATGCATAAATTCATTTTTACCATGCCGCGTGTTCACTGCTATCATCGGCCTGGAACACACCTGTATCAGTATTCAAAACCCAACCGGCACTGCCAGCTCCAGCTGTACCAGCTCCGCTTTCAAAACGAACTGTGCCATCATCGTTGTACTGGTTTACAGGAA
>JAGLNB010000083.1 GCA_023139715.1 Planctomycetota bacterium
GTCAATGCAGCAGGGGAGTGTAGCTCAGCTGGTAGAGCAACGCCCTTTTAAGGCGTAGGTCTTGGGTTCGAGTCCCAACACTCTCATTTTTTTATCCGCATTATTTATTCACATTGCAAAATCACATCCTAAAAATTGGGCGAAAAAGTTGATTTTACGCTTAAATCGGGCAAGTATTCCTAAAAACCCTTTGTTTATTTTAAGCATTGTGGTATAAAATCAAATTCTTTTGTTGCAGAGTGGAATCCATTGAGCTTCCATTGCGGATAAGCCGAACAATATAGCAAAAATGATGTAGGAGAAGATGAAATGTCTTTTGAAAAGTGCAAAAAACAACTTGAGACGATATTGGCCAGCTGCGAAGGCAAAAGAGAGTCGCTTTTGCCTTGTTTACATGCTGCCTGCGAGCAATGCGGACATGTGTCCGAAGAGGTTATATCCTATCTTGCTGAAAAGCTGGATTTGCCGAGAGTTGAGGTTTACAGCGCAGCGAGCTTTTACTCTATGTTCAGTTTGGAAGAGATGGGCGAGAATGTCATTCGGGTCTGTGTATCTTTGTCCTGTTATTTGAAGGGCTCAAACAAAGTCATCAAGGCACTCGAAAGTGAATTAAGTATTACAGCCGGCCAAACCACGCCGGATAAAAAATTTACTATCGAGCCGGTTTCGTGTTTGGGGCTTTGCGATAAAGCGCCGGCTATGATGGTGAATGAGGAAGTTTATGGCGACCTGACCGCTGAAAAAATAAAAGGCATAATTAACCAATACAAGCAGAAGGAAACAAGATGAAAAAGGTTATCCTGAAGAACATTGAAAAAGATGGCTATGATGGAAGTATAAAAAATTATATTTCCGAGGGGGGCTACGAGGCCTTAAAAATAGCTTTGAAGAAAACGCCGGAAGACATATTGTCGGAGCTTAAAAAATCAAAGCTCGTCGGCAGAGGCGGAGCGGCTTTTCCAACCGGAATGAAATGGGAGTTTGCAAGAAACAGCAAAGAAACTCCGAAATATGTCGTTTGTAATGCCGATGAGGGCGAGCCGGGCACTTTCAAAGACCGTCTTATCCTTGAAAACGACCCGCATATGCTGATAGAGGCGATGGCCATTGCCGGCTTTACAGTTGGAGCTTCGCAGGGCTTTATTTACATAAGAGGTGAATATTTCAAGGCCTATGACGTATTGACTGCTGCTATTGAAGATGCTGTCAAAAATAATTGTTTGGGTAACAATATCCTTGGCTCAGATTTTTCTTTCAACATAAATCTCTATCGTGGAGCCGGTGCCTATGTCTGCGGTGAAGAGACCGCTCTTCTCGATTCGCTCGAAGGCAAAAAGGGTCAGTCTCGTGTAAAGCCGCCGTTCCCGACTTTTGTTGGCTACCAGAATAAGCCGACCGTTCTTAACAATGTTGAAACGCTTTCAAATGTTCCGCAGATTGTATTAAATGGCGGCGACTGGTATTCAAAAATTGGCTCAGCTGATTGTCCGGGAACAAAACTTTATTGCCTTTCGGGCGATGTGAAAAAGCCAGGCGTATATGAACTTCCAACAGGAATTACACTGAAAGAATTGATTGATACTTATGGCGGCGGTGTTGATGGCAAATTAAAAGCTGTTTTGCCCGGCGGAGTTTCGAGTAGTTTCCTGACCGCTGATCAGCTGGACGTGAAAATGGATTATCCGAGTGTTCAAAAAGCCGGAAGTATGCTCGGCTCAGCTGCTGTGATGGTTGTAAATGACACCCATTGTATGGTTGATCTGGCCAAAAGATGTACAGAATTTTTCGATTACGAATCTTGTGGTAAATGCACGCCTTGTCGTGAGGGGACAAAGAGAGCCCGTGAAATTTTTATCAATATGAGTCAGGCAGCCGGCGAAGCAACGGACATTGCATTATTGAAAGAGCTTCAAAGTGTAATGTATGACACTTCTCGCTGCGGTCTGGGTCAGGCGGCAATGAATGCGGCTGGCTCGGCGATGGATAAATTCTCATCTGAATTTGAAAAACATATTACACAAAATAAATGCGAACTGGGCATTTGCCCTATGGAGAAGGTTTGATGGCATCTAAAATGATTAATTTGACTATAGACAATAACAAGGTTCAGGTTCCAGAGGGAACTACCGTTTTGAAAGCAGCCAAAAGTATTGGCGTAAACGTTCCGAATTTGTGCTTTCACGAGGATTTATCCATCTACGGTGCGTGTCGTCTTTGCATAGTGGAGATAGAAAAGCATCCTCGCCTTGAGCCGTCGTGTGCGACGCTGGCCGAAGAAGGGATGGTTGTTAAAACCAACAGTACGAGAGTCAGAAAAGCCCGTCGAATGATAGTCGAATTGCTCCTGGCCAATCATCCCGAAGATTGCCTGACCTGCGACAGAAACCAGATTTGCGAATTGAGAAAAATCGCTCATGATTTGGGAATCAGAAAATTGCGATTCGAAAAAGGCCGTAAATATAATTATGCACTTGACGAGTCTTCACCGTCGATTGTTCGCGATCCGAACAAATGTATTCAATGCGGCAGATGTATTCGTGTCTGCTCTGAAATTCAGGCGGTTGGTGCGATTGATTTTGTTGACCGTGGCGGCAGAACACAAGTCCTGACCTTCCTCAATAAAGGCCTCGATAATGTCGAATGTACCAATTGCGGCCAGTGTATTCTGGTTTGTCCTACAGGTGCTTTGAGAGAAAAGACAGCTGTTGATGATGTTTGGGCGGCAATTGACGACCCGAAAAAGTTTGTTGTAGTTCAAACTGCTCCTGCTGTTCGAGCGGCAATCGGCGAAGATTTTGGTATGCCAGCCGGCAGTCTCGTTACAGGTAAAATGACATCTTCTCTTAGAAGATTGGGTTTTGATAAGATTTTTGATACTCAGTTTACAGCAGACTTGACCATTATGGAAGAAGGCCACG
>JAGLNB010000084.1 GCA_023139715.1 Planctomycetota bacterium
ATTTCACGGATTAACACGGATTTTTTGTTTTTGTTTAATCGCTGATTCCGCTGATTACACTGATTTTTCGTATTTCGTGAAGCGTATCCCGTATCTCGTTTAGCCCTGCCATCACTATGGCAGGGTTGTTGTTTTGTTTTTGTTTAATCACTGATTGCGCTGATTACACTGATTTTTTTGGGGGATTTTTTCGTGTTTAGTTCCCAACAGAGCCCCTCCTGTCAAGGAGGGGTATTTTTTATTGATGTGTATTGCGTAATCGGCCTGCCGTGTCGTAGGTTAGCCCCACCATCACCATGGTGGGGTTATTTCCTTTCTGCCATCACTCCTGTCCTGCCTGTCCTGAGTTTACCGAAGGAAGCAAAGTCGAAGGAATGGCAGGGTTCTTTTTTCCGTCATTGCGAGGCCGCCGTTTGTCCGCGGCAATCTCAACCTTTCACACTTTCAATAATATCTTGTTTTTGCTTTTTTGCAGCTATTGTAATTAACGAAGAAGTATCGCAGCGCGTCGAGCGGGTGGTCGTAAACTCCATCTTTAAGCGGCACTTCCGCTGCGTCAGCCGCCACATCTTCGGCATAATGATAGCAGATGAGAGCTTCAATTAATCTCGGACATTTATTTGAAATCACCAATCGGCTTTTGCCGTCAGCTCCGAGAATCGCTCTTCGCACCAATTCGATTCCAGCTGCGATTGAGCTTTTCCTGTAATGCGTAATTATTCCAAGCGCCCTTAATTCCCGCACGCTGCTGGTTCCGGTTACGTCATTTTTTCCAGCTCCCGCCGGGTCGCAAAAAGTAGCTGTAATTTTTTCTTCGCTAATCGGCGTTCTTTTTTTCATTTCATTTGCGTGCGAATCTATTGTTGCTCTGCTGCGCAGATATTCATCGATTACATAAACCGTTCCATCTTCGCCGACCTGTAGCCAGAGGCAGACGAACGGATTTACAAAACCAAAATCCAGCGTTCGATACAGCGGCCGGTTCGGATTATAGTCGATATTTTTCACGTGCTTTTCCGGGTCGAACTGGTCGAACACAACGTTTTCCAGATTTGGCCGTTTGCAAAGCATTTCAGATTCCCAGCTGATTCGGCTGGCTCTGCGCATCGCTGTAATACAGTCATCGATTTTCAAATAGCCGTCGGCGTTTTTTGCTTTTCCTCCGCAGTCGCTCCAAAGCGGGCATTGCGAGCAGTTTCTGCCGACGCATTTTTCGATTGTCTCCCAGATGCACCACTTGAAGACCGGCGTATTATTTTTTTCTGCGAGTGCGATTTGTTTTTGCATCAGGCCGTATGGCCTATGCATTGTGCTGATAATTTCCATAGCTGCTGTTATATTTTTTGTGCTTTGCGTTGTGAAGGCGGCCGCTGCGAAGACTTCTTTTTCGAACAGCTCGATTTCATCGCAGCGTAATTTCTGGATGTGCTGGCCGCGTACTGATGTTGGCGATTGCGTGAGCACTTCGACTGCTGATGCGTTTTTGAATTGGCATTTATTTTTTCTGATTGCGCCGTCTGCGAATTTTTCAAAGCCGTTATTTAGAAAGCCGAGCAGGTAGTCGTACATTCTTTGTGATTGTTCGCCACTTCCGCCGAGTATTCTCGTTTGGCAGTTCGGCTTAAATATACAGTCGAGCAGAGTTGCGACCGCCGCCAATTGTGTTTTTCCGCCGCCTCTGTTAGCCCAGACGATAGCATCGCCGTTTTTTGGTTTTTGTTTTTGATTTTGGTTCGACAAGCTCACCACATGTTCAAAATCGATTGCGAAGCTATGCCACAGATAGTCCATAGGGCTTGCGTGTTGTGGGCAGATTTTTTTATCCGGCACATTTAGATTTAGGAAGATTTTGATATAGTTTTTTAATTGTTGTTTTGTTTTTGGCCGATTAGTTTTTAATTTTTCAAAGACCTGCGTTGCTTTTTTGAAATCTACATTTTGCATTTCTCACCTTTCACACTTTTCTCTTTTTGTCACCTCGAGCGTAGTCGAGAAGTCTGTTAAAACAGATTTCGCTTCGTATTGCGTCGTGCGTGATGCGTATTGCGTATTGCGTATTGCGTTTGTCATTGCGAGGCCGCCGTTTGGCCGCGGCAATCTCAACCTTTCACACTTTTTTTCGTGATGCGTATTGCGTCTTCGGTTAGCCCTGCCATCACTCCTGTCCTGAGCAAAGTCGAAGGAATGGCAGGGTTTATTTTTCTTTTTTTCATTCTTCGCAAAGAGCGGTTAATAGTTTTTCAGCGGCTTTTTCTGTCAGCGTAAAATCCAATTGGCTCTGCGAATCTCCATTTTCATCGCCATGCTTTTGTGCCTGCTTTTCGCCGGCCGAATCTGGAAATGCGATAATATCGAGACACGCCCTGCGAGCGGTTTCTTCTTTTTCAGATTCGGTTAGCTGCACAAGTTTTGCAGCAGCGGCAAGCGAGAATCTTGCTATGAGCAATTTGCTCTGCAATCTCGCAACGGCTATTCGCCTTGCTATTTCCGCTGTGAAATTTTCATCAGCCAGCCATTTATTGTAGGTATTTTTTGTGATTTTATTTTTTTCTATGATTTGTTTTTCATCGATTTCACCGGCAAACAAATCTTCGATTAGAGTTAATTGTTTTTTATTGAGCTTCATAATTTTGTTCCTTAGTTGTTTGTTGATAAGTTTTTATCTATGAACAATGAACTCACTTGCGATTTTTGTCAGTGCCGCTGCTTTTTTTTCTGCGGAAGTTTTTTTCTGCTCATCTTTTTCGGCCTGTGGCGAGCAAAGTCGAACCGCCGCTTCCTTGATTGCCGTTTTGATTATTTCCTGTTGAGCGTCATTTACAAAGAACACAAGCGGATTTGCAAAACAGGTTTCCTTTCCAGTTGCTTTTGCCGGCGACTGCGGCAATTTAAGCGAATTTAATTTTTCAATCTGGCTCGCTGTTTGCGGAAGAAATTTCGCCAATTCTTTTGGCTTTGTTTTTTCGCTTAATCGTTTTAGAAGTTCTAATTTTTTGCCGAGCATATCCTTTCCGCTCAATCGGTTCAGCGTTAGCAGCATAACCGCCGTCTGCTCATCATCAATATCCCAGACGATACAGTCAGCGGTTTTGCTTTTTAGTTTTTCCAAAGCTGCCCGGCGATGATGGCCGTTAATAATCTGAAAATATCCACTGTTTGTATTTTTGTTGTTATTCCTGCGAAAGCAGGAATCCAGTTTTGTACTTCTTGATTCCGCATCGAGTGCGGAATGACAGTTGTTGTGTCTGTCCGGCCGAACAATTAACGGTTCATACTTGCCTGTCTTTTCAATGTTGCGAACCAGCTTTGCAAAATTCGATTTACTCATTTTGTTCGGATTGTCGGGATGAGCTACAAGGTTCTGTAGTTCAATTTGCTGAATTGTGTTTGACATAATAAATTCCTTAAAAAATCCTAAACAGGAAAGCTAAAAACTTAAAGCGTAAAACTGGAAACCAAAATTCAAAGTTTAAAATTTTCAGATTCCGTCCGACAAGCACCAGTTAACAACTTTGAACTTTAAACTATGGCTTTTAGTTTTAAGTTTTCAGCTTTCTTTTCTTATTCAGCCATATATAATAGACCGGCCGTGTGCCGAGTTTACTGATTACAAAGGCCATCTGCTCTTTGCCGTTTTGCAGATTCCGATTTCCTGTAGTGAGCCTGTCGAAACTACTGCCGTAGCTCATAAGAAACTGCCGGATTTGGCCAGCGGTAAAAATCTTTTTTTGCTGCGGAAGTTTTTCGATTTTTGTGTGCAGTTTTTCAGCACTGACCAGTTCATCTTTTCCGATTCCGACAGCGTCAAACGCTTCGAGCATTTGCACGCATCTCGCCGGCTCCTTCGCCGTAAAAGCTGTCATTGACGCTTTTTCAAAAAACGGATTAATCTCTCCCATTACCGCCAGAGCTTCAATAACCGGCACATTCATTAATGGCAGCGTTTCTCTAACCAGGCGGCTGGCCAGGCCAAGGCAGCGAAATTTCGGCTCAATAACCACCCTGCTTATTCGGCGGATGTTTTTATTTATCAAAGCCATTTGCGTAGCTCTGTCAAAGCCGGAAAAGATATTTCCAAGTGCAACATTTCTAAGTTCCAGTCCGGCCGTCGGCATTGAGTAAACGATTACGCCGACTGGAATTTTTTTATTGCCAATGCGAGCGAGCATTTTGAAAATCGCCGCAAAGCAACGCAGCTTACTACTGCGATAATGATATTTCGCCAACTGGTTGTAATCATCCAGCGTGCCATTTGTAATTTCAATATTTTTAGTAATTGAACAGGTTTTCATTTTTACACCTCCTTGTAAATCACTTCCGCCGGGCCGGCCAAATCCTTAACGACCAAAACGTCCGGCTCAAGGTCAGCGAGAATGTCATCGTGGCTTGAAGCGAGAATAAAAGTTTTACCAGTTCGTTTTGCGAATTTATAAATCTGATGCGAAATAACAGCCGCTGTGATTCGGTCGAGATTACTGCAAAATTCGTCAGCGAAAATATATTTTGTTTTTTTCGCAAAAGCCATTGCCAGCCGAAATCGATATTTCTGGCCGTCGCTCAAATTCACCGGCTTTGCGAGAATTGTAAACACATCATTTAATCCGGCGCAGCTGAGAAACTTCAAAGCCGCCATCACATCGCCGTTAATGCAATCGATTAGCGTTTTGTCTTTTGCCAGTTTTATTCCATTTAGATTTGTCCGCTCTTTTTTTGGAATGGCTTTTTCAATCTCTCGTAACAAAACACTTTTGCCCGCACCTGAAGAGCCGGTTATGTAAATCACATCAGCCGGCTTTATTTTTATTTTGCAGCTATGCTCGGTCGCCCTGGCGCTTAGCGAGTCAGTTGTTACGCCAAATATTTTGCAGACAGCAATTACCTTATCTGTAATCTCGGCCTGCCATAAAAAACGCCTGCAAACACAAAGTTCCATAAAACCCCCACTACTAAAATTAAAAACTCAAAACCAAAACTCAAAGCTTAAAACTTAAAGTTATCGAATCGCAGTTTCACTGCGATGACTTCCTCAATTTTGCACTTTACACTTCAAATTTTACGCTTTCTTACTTTTCCTCGGCGAAGCAATATTGAAATTGACAACCCCAGTTTTACAAAGCAGCCATTTCGCAAGGCGATTCGGCCTGCTCGGATTCATCATTATTTTCGTTTAAAAAAATTTGTATCTTTCGCAGCGTCTCACGAATTCCGTAATAAGTAGTGTTGTTTTTGCCGGCTATTTTCTTCATCGATTTGCCGAGCATAAAACGGTCTCTGGCAATGCCCAGCTCCTTCTTTGAAAATTCGCTGCGGTTTTTCAGCAAGGTAATGTATTCACTGTTTACAAGACGTTCAGCGATTTTATGTATTTTTCGAGCCATATTTGTCTCGCTAATGTGCGCAAGCTTGGCCATCTGCCGACAGCTGCATCCGTTTTTCAGATACATTGTCATCAGCACTTTATCTTCGCCGGCCAACAAATCGATTCTGCTTTTGAGAATTTCTATCTGACTTCTGTAATCATTTCTGGCCTTAGCCAAATCAAAAGGTGCATTTTCATAGATATTGTCCATTTGCTTTTCCCCCATTGGATTGATTGTTAACCACTGATTATTTTTTTGTCGTTTTGTGATTGGCTTGCCGTCGCCGCAAAAGCCGGTTATGTTAGTTTTTGCCACGCATCAGCGATATTTTACAATTCAGGGCGGGCGGCTTTGGGCATTGAGCTGAAAACGCTTTTCGCTTATGTTATTTACCTGAACACTTAACATTGGTGGTATTTTACCATAATACAAAACAAAGTCAAACAATTTGTAAAATCTTTTTTGAATTTTTATCATATTTTAGGATATATTAAACAAAAAATGACCATTCCAGCCGTTTTTTGTGATTTCCAATGATTTTAGTCCTATAAATATTTTTTACCGCATTGATATAAAATTGCAATATCGGACGATAAGAATGTAGAATGTAGAATGTAGAATTGAGAATTGAGAATTGAGAATTAAAGGATTAGACACAGATTTCGCAGACTCGTGCTACGTAGCGATACTTCGCAGAGTAGTATTACGCTGAAATAAATAATACCAAAAATCCGTGAAAATCCTGTTAATCCATGATTGATTTTATGTTATAAAAAGCTCTGTGTTCTCTGTGGCTAAATTTTTTATCTTTCTTATTTTAGCCACGAATTAACACATTTTTTTGTTTTTTAATCAGCGAAATCAGTGTAATCTGCGATTAAACAAAATAAAAGTGTGAAAAGTTGAGATTGCTTCAGCCAAAAAACGGCCTCGCAATGACCAGTCTTCGCTAAAGCTACGACTGGCAGGCAAAAAAATCTGTGTAATCAGCGCAATCAGTGATTAAATAAAATAAAACAACAAGCCTGCCCACATCCGTTCGACTACGCTCAGGGCAGGGGTGGCAGGGCTAAGCGAGATACGGGATACGCTTCACGAAATTGGCAGGGCTAACCGTAAAATATGCCCTTTTGAGCAGCATCAAAAAAAGGTTTGAATTATGAAAATAGTTTATTTTGGAAGCGGCAAATTCGGAATCGACTCGCTGGACGCATTGGCCAAAACTGGGCAGGTTCCTGAATTTATTGTAACTCAGCCCTCAAAGCCGGCCGGCCGTGGGCAAAAGCCAAAGCCGACTGCTGTTGCGAACTGGGCAGCGGAAAACTCCGTCAGCTTCATAGAAACCGCAAATACCAATTCAGACGAAATCTATGAAAAACTGGTTTTACTTGAGCCGGATTTGATTTTAGTAATTGCGTTCGGCCAGAAAATCTCAAACCGCATCATATCGCTGCCAAAAAAGGCAATTATAAATGTTCATTCTTCGCTGCTGCCAAAGTATCGAGGAGCAGCTCCAATCAATTGGGCAATTATAAACGGCGAGGCCAAAACCGGAGTCAGTATAATAACGGTGGCAGAGAAGATGGATGCGGGCGATGTTTTAGGCCAGCGTGAAACCGAAATTCCTGCAACTGAAACAGCCGACCAATTGCATAATAGATTGGCAAGACTGGCTGCCCCTCTACTGCTCGAAACAATAGCTCAAATCGAAAACGATTCGGCAAATTACGTCAGGCAGAATTCGTCAAAAACAACGACAGCGCCAAAGCTGAAAAAATCAGATGGCTTTCTTGACTTTAATGAATCGGCTGAAATTTTAGCTCGGAAGATTCGCGGCCTTTGGCCATGGCCGGCGGCAGCAGCAATTTATCAAGCACAAAAAACAAATAAAGATTTGCAGATTATAATTGCCGAAGCAGAGCCAATTGAAAATTTAGATACAAATCCAAAAAATTTGCCTGTCGGCTCGCTCAACGAAAATCTGAATGTTGTTTGCGGAAGCGGGGCACTGGAAATTATAAAAATTAAGCCGGCTGGAAAAAAAATTATGACATTTGCAGAATTCGCCAATGGCCGCCATTGTCAGCAGGGTGATAAATTCGTTAAGATGAATAGATAAAGAATTAAACGCAGATTTCACTGATTACGCTGAGATAAACCCCGTCATAGTGATGACGGGGCTAACCAAAATAAACTGCGAAATCCATAACTAAAAATCTCTGTGTTCTCTGTGGCCTCTGTGGCTAAATTTTTTATCTTTTAATCTGTGTAATCAGTGATTAAATAAAATAAAACAACAACCCTGTCCACATCCATTCGGCTACGCTCAGGACAGGAGTGGCAGGGCTAAACAAAAAAACAATCACCTAAAAAACTGTGTTAAATAAAAAATTAAAAACCGCAAGAGCCATCGCAATGGATGCACTTAATCGCTTCGACTCAAAAAACGATTATGCAGCTACGATTCTAAACGAACTGCTCAGCGAAACAAATCAGCGGCAAAGAGCAACCGACATTGTTTATGGAACGCTCAGAAATTATCTCGCAATCGATACGGTGCTCGAAAAAATCGGCGAATGCACAATAAAAAGAATTTCGCCAAAACTGCGGAACATAATTCGTGTTGCAATTTACGAACTTATTTATTGCCCACAAACCGCTAAATATTCAATCCTCAATGAAGCAGTCGAAATCACAAAAACTATAGCAGGGCAAAAGCAGGCCGGATTTGTAAATGCCATTTTGCGTAAAATCGACAGAGCAATAAAAAATCGCCAAACGCCTTTGGAAAAGGCAAATACGCAAGCAACCATTGTGCAAAACTTGTCAAGCGGATGCGAATTCAACGAATTATTTTTGCCGCCGGCCACTACAAATCCAGCTGCTCATTTAAGCGAAGTTTTTTCGCTGCCGAGCTGGCTCGTCGCCGACTGGCTCGATGAATTTGGATTTGAAAAAACAAGGCAAATTTGTTTCGGCTCAAATCGCAAGCCGGCTATTTACGTTCGGCCAAATACACTGAAAATAACCGCGGAAGAACTCGCTGAAAAATTTACGCAGGAAAAAATCGAAACGGTTTCGACCGGCTCACCATCAAACCAAATCCTGCCAAACGAATCTATGCTCCTTGTAAAAAGTCCAAAAGCAATTGTCAATCTGCCCGGCTTTGCCGGCGGCCTCTTTAGCGTTCAGGATATTACGGCCTCAAAGCCGGTTAAAATTCTAAATCCAAAACCCAATTGGAAAATACTCGACCTCTGCGCAGCTCCGGGAACAAAAACAACCCAGCTCGCTGAATACACAAATGACGCTGCGGAAATTGTCGCTACAGACATTGACAGTGAGCGATTAAAAAAAGTCAGCGAAAATATAAAACGACTAAAAATAAAAAGTGTTACGTTTTCAGATTATGAGAA
>JAGLNB010000085.1 GCA_023139715.1 Planctomycetota bacterium
CTCGACGTGCCCTGCTCAAATACCGGCGTACTGGCAAAACGAATCGAGCTGCGGCGAAGAATAAATAAAAAAGCGATAAACGAACTGACAAAAATACAAATGAAGCTGCTCGTAGCCGCTGCGGAAATGGTTAAATCAAGTGGCAAAATCTGCTATAGTACCTGCAGCATCCAGCGAGCTGAAAACAGCGAACTGATAAATCAATTCCTCTCTGAAAACAGAAATTTTAAACTTGAAACTGAAAAACTCACTCTGCCCTCAGCTGCTAACTTCGGCTGCGATGGCGGATACGCAGCTGTCATTACAAAAAAGTGAAAAAACTACCATTTAAACAACTATCTATAGGACAGAGAATTATATTGCTGTTAGCAGCGTGCTAAACTAAAATGCAGTTCACTAGTTTCAGCTGCGATAAAAAGGGAAAATACAAAAATGAAAAGGATAGATAAAACAATGAATTACAGCAGAAAAATTCTATTATTGTGCGCTGCACTAATTCTTCAGGCAGCATTTACTGTTAATGTTCAAGCCGCCGGCAGAAGTACGCCAAGACCGGCAGCTGTTAAGTGTTTTGGCGAATTCTGCGAACTGCCGCTCACAGCTATTACACCAAACGGCTGGCTGGAAAAATTTCTGCAAAATCAGAGAAACGGCCTGACCGGACATCTCGAAGTGGCCGGCTATCCCTACAATACCGACGGATGGGCATGTGAAAAAGTGCCCCATACAAAGGGCTGCCCGTGGTGGCCTTACGAACAAACCGGCTACTGGATCGATGCGATGATGCGATGCGGATACCTGCTGAACGATGACTTCCTGATTCAAAAAGCGAAAAAACATACCGAGTATGTTCTCGCACATCCCGATGCGAACGGAGTTCTTGGACCGCAGCATACAGAAAACGCCAGGTGGCCGCACGCCGTGTTCTTCCGGGCTATGATGGCAGAGTATTCAGCTACAAAAGACAAACAAATCCTCGAAGCTATGAAAAAACATTACCTATCAAATACATCCGACCACGGCAAAGAAGACCGCGAAGTTTGTAATGTAGAGCAGCTTTGCTGGCTGTACGAACTTACCGGAGATAAACGGCTGCTGGAGCAGGCGATAAAAATACACGAGTTATTTAACAAAAACGGCGACGAAAAGGGCTGGGACACCACCATCAAAAACCTGCTTTCAGACAAAAAACCAACTGTTCACGGCGTAACTTTTATGGAGACGGTCAAAATACCAGCTATCCTTTACAGCTACACCGGTGAGAAACGGCTGCTCGATGCCGCTGTTAACGGCTTTGAAAAGCTGGACAGCTTTCATATGTTGATTGATGGCGTCCCCAGTTCCAGTGAACATCTCGCTGGAAACGCTCCACGCGCCTGCCACGAAATATGCGATATATCAGATTTCACATGGAGTGCCGGATATATGCTCCTCACTACCGGCCAGGCCGAGTGGGCTGACAAAATCGAACGTGCCTGCTTCAATGCCGGTATCGGTGCAGTTACAAAAGACTTCAAAGCACATCAGTACTATTCAAGCCCGAACCAGATATTAGCCACTCGCGACTCAAGCCATGCTACCTACGACAGAGCCCGTATGTCATTTCGTCCGGGACACGACGTGGCCTGCTGCACCGGAAACGTAAACCGTTTTATGCCAAATTACGTTGCCCGAATGTGGCTTGGCGACAGAGATGGCGGGCTGGTGGCAGCGATGTACGGCCCAAGTTCAGTCAGCGCAAAAGTTGGCGCAGATTCCGTAGCTGTTACAATAGTCGAGAAAACTGATTATCCATTTTCCGAGCTTATAGAGTTTAATATCCGAGCCGAAAAAAATGTGCGGTTTCCACTATGGCTGCGAATTCCCGGCTGGTGCAATGAGCCGGCAATTTCCATTAACGGTAAATCGATGCCAATAAAAATGCGGTGCGGCTCGTTTGTAAGACTCGAACGAGAATTTTCCAATGGCGACAAAATATCGCTCTCATTGCCGATGCCGTTAAAGCTCAGCCGCTGGCCGCAACTCGGAGTCGGCATCGAACGCGGGCCACTGGTCTATTCACTGAAGATAAAAGAAGACCGACAGGTGGTCAAAAATGTGCCCAAATCAAGCGAACAATTCCCAGCCTGGGATATGCTGCCCGCAAGTCCGTGGAACTACGCCTTAAATATCGACGAAAAACAATTGGAAAAACAAGTTCAGGTCGTCCGCCAGCCGATGGCGACAAACCCCTGGACAGCCGAGCAGGCACCGATAAAATTGTATGTCCCAGCCCAGCAAGCCGAGAAGTGGACTCTGCGACAAACAATAGATGAAAATGATAAAAACAAGGTGTATGTCCATACCCCTAACCTGCCGCTTCGCAGCAGACGACCGGTTTGCTGCGATGAAAAACTCGAAAAGATAACGCTTGTTCCATATGGCTGCACGCACCTGCGACTCACAATTTTTCCACTCTGCCGAGGAAGCAAAAGAGAGTAAAGCTGATGCTCAAGGACATTATCAACAGTAAAACAGCGAAAATTCACGCATCCGCTCCGTCGAAATTCCGCAGTATCAGTATTGATAATCGCAATTGGAAACCGTAATTCACAGCTTATCCACAAAAACAACTTACATTGTGCAAAACCTGTTAAAAACATTTTTTTTTCGCACGTAAACCCAATGCCAATAGCAACCTTGCCAACGTGGAAAAGTTTTTCCTTAAAACCGCATTGATTTATCTTTTCACACACCAATAATGGACATCAATCAGGGCGTAATCAATTAATGGAAGCAGACGGAATGTAATCATGGATGAGTGTGGCAATCAAAGCGTTGTTGAGCGAAGCAGACGGGGAATAATCATGGATGAGCAAAACAGTTGGGGCGGAATATAATCATGGATGAGTGTAGCAATCAAAGCGTTGTTGAGCGAAGCAGACGGGGAATAATCATGGATGAGCAAAACAAGTTGGGGCGGAATATAATCCTGGATGAGTGTAGTAATCAAAGTGTTGTCAGGCAAAGCAGACGGAAATAATCATGGATGAGCAAAACAAGTTGGGGCGTAATCACAGCCGAGCGAAATACAATCACAGAGAAAATAAATGAACCTCCGCTAATCGAAAATCAAACAAAACAAATGCCATCCAGCTGCGACCAGACAGCTGTTATTACCCAGCGGCTCGCTGAAAATATCGGCCCTCAAAAATTTGGTATATGGTTCAAAAACTCAACAAAATTTACGCTGACAAATAACTATCTCAATATTGCAGCTGCCAACCTTTTCATAGCCGGCTGGCTCGAAAAACATTTTCAAGCCGAAATAAAACAAGCTGCAAAAACAGTAATTGCAGGCGAGGCAAAAATCGTCTTCACTATCGATTCGGCAATTAGCGGCTCACAAAAAAAACCACAACAACCAGCCAGGCAAAATCATCAGCTAAACCGAAATAGTAATTTCAATTCGAAAACGATTCTGCAATCACCAAAAAGAAAAC
>JAGLNB010000086.1 GCA_023139715.1 Planctomycetota bacterium
TCGCTGATTTTGTAATTGTTCTTACTGCCAAAATCGTCCTGCCATTTGCCGTCGATTATTTTGTAGCTTTTTTCGTCAAGTAGCGTTTTGCATTTGTCGGGATTTTGTTCGGCGCAGCCAAAAACAAAGACAGCGGCCAGCGCTGCCAGAATAAATCCGCAGATTGTGAAGCGATTATTCATTAGAATAAAAACCAACTATCAAAAAAAAACAAGATTGCCGCGGCCTGAAAAACAGGCCTCGCAATGACAATGGCAATGTTCTCAATAAAATAAATTTAATTTTTCAGTTACAGCCGGCGGATTCCAACCAATTCGCCTGAAACCAACTCCATTCCAGATGGAATTTTTATCGATATTGGAAGCCCCCACTCAGGAATGGCTGGATTTTGCCACAACCGTTCCGGCTTTCTTTCAACAGTCGGGCCGACATACATTATGCGAGATTTCGCAACCGTAATTTTCTGCGTCCTCTTTTTAACAAGCTCAACTGCCGTTCCTTCCTGAACGATGTCTACCTGTTCTCCGCTAATATAAGCGATGATTTCACGGGGCGTGGCCTCGGCTATAGCGAGTATCGGCTCGCCAGCGAGAACAACCTCACCCGGCCGACGCAAAATGGATTCACCCGACCTGCGTAAAACGACATCACCTGCCCTGCCATAAAGCGGAACAACTATGCCGTCAAACGGAGCTTTCAACTCCACCGCTTGACGCAGTTCCAACGCCTCAATCTGAACCCACAACTCATCCATCAGCCGCTCCTGAACCGCTATCTCTTTGCGTATAACCTCAAGAGCACTGTTCACTAACGGATGCTGCATCTGGCGCAAAGCAAAGTCATCACGCCGCTGCTGCGATTGTTTCAAATCCTGCTTGCTCTGCTCGAGCAGCCGCTCGTTGGCTTCAATCTTTTTGGCTAATGTGTTGTAGAGAACCTCTGCTTTCTCAAGTTCATAGCCGGCGATGGCATCCTGCTCCAAAAGCTGACGAGCAATTTTTACCTCCATAGCAAGGTCTTCCAACATTACAAGGTCGCTCGCAATTAACGCCTTTGTCTCAAGAATACGAACTCTAACATCCTCTACATCCACAGCGTATCTCCGCTGCGATTCGATATTGTCGGTTTCAAGATTAGCCGCCTCGGCACGAATGGCCTCTTCGGTAGGTACTAATTGAGCCATCAGGCGTTCTATCTCAGCCCTCGCAATAGCGAGTTGTGCCTTTAATTGGTCCTGCAGCAGCAGCTCATTGTCGAGTACGGTATCGATTACAGCTACGGTCTGACCAAGGTTGACTTTTCCAAATAACTGAACAGGAACGCTTTTCAGTTGGCCTGGACAGGTGGTCTTAACGTGGCGAATCTGCCCCTGAGCAAAACCCAGAATTTCAAAACGCCCGCTGCGCCGCTGAAACAATCCAACAAGTGCCGCCACTACGCCAAGCCAAACCAAAATCGGCATAACGTGCAAATGCATATTGCTGAATATATTTAGTTTTGAAATTATTTTCTTCATTCTGGATTTTACTACACTTCCAATAATTGTTCCTGCATTGTCAAACTCAGGTTTTCAATGCCTTCGATTTTGCCAAGCTCATTTAACATTTGGTCATTTTTTTTCGCACTTCTTATCATTAATTGATAGGCATATTCCACAACAGGACTTCCAAAGCCGCTGTCCTGCGAAGAAATTAAAGTAAAGCTGCCGCAAAAACGTTTGAGAATTATTGTAACCGGATGGTCAGGACCAATGCGGCTGTTCAAAGTGAATCGCAGAAAACCGTTGTGCGGCTGATGCGCGCCAAAGCTGGTCAAATAAAGATAAACTGTTATTAAACTAAGAACCACCGTGCCAAGTACCGCGATGGAATATCTGCC
>JAGLNB010000087.1 GCA_023139715.1 Planctomycetota bacterium
AAAGGCACTTCAATGCGTTGAAAAAATCCTAATGCATCATCCAAATCACAAAAGAGCAATCCTTTACAAAAAAGACCTCGTAAGTTCAAAAACAATGTTCTATGATGAAGAAAAAGAAAAGAAGAAAAACCGCAGAGTACAGATTCTCGAAACGCCAATTTCAGATTTCGAGCTTTCCGTGCGAAGTAGAAACTGCCTGAAAAAAATGAATATCAATTCGCTCAGCGACCTCCTCAATATTACGGAAGCTGAACTTCTCTCGTATAAAAACTTCGGCGAAACATCTCTTAAGGAAATCAAAATCATTCTCGATGCCAAGGGACTGCATCTCGGAATGGCTCTCGAAGAAAAACAAAATCTGCCGGAAGTAATTTCAGCTGATGCAACAGATGAAGATAATGCGATGCTCAGCAAAACAGTCGATGAGCTGCAACTATCGGTGCGGTCACGCAACTGTCTGCAACGATTGAATATTCACAAACTCGGCGATTTGACACGAAGAGCGGAAGCTGAACTGCTCGGCTGCAAAAACTTCGGCGTAACAAGTTTGAACGAAATCAAAAAGGCCATCGAAAATATCGGCTTGTCATTGAGGAGTTTGGAATAGTAAATCGAATAGCTTTAAGTAAAAATAAATGTTCGCATGGCACAATCGGCCTGCTTTTTTGGTTGATTCTTTTCACCAGTTGTGCCGAAAGGCAGCTCACCAGTCCCACGCCGCAAATGGACACCCCATCGCAATTCTGGATAAGGGTTCTGCTCGCAGATAAAATCAAAACCTGCAATCTGAAAATCGATTTGCCATTCGAGGTTATAGATAATCAAACCCAAAATGTGAAAGCCCGATTCGGCAAATTTGATTCGCCCATAAACGCAGCTGTAACTAACGGCAAAATTAATATCGCCGGCAGCTCATTTGTAGGCAGTGAAATGGTTATCGCTGTGGACGAGCCGTGCATTTTTAATCTGAACGGCAATGATTATCGCGGAAAACTAAAGCTGGCACTAAACAAGGATGGCAACTCTTTTGATGCGATAAATCTTGTTCCCATTGAGTCGTATCTCGCCGGCGTAGTGGCAGCTGAAATGCCGAGCTATTGGGAAAGCGAAGCCCTGAAAGTACAGGCGATTATTTCGAGAACATATTGCTTGTACATAAAAAAACATTTCGGCAAAAATCGAAGCTGGGATGTAAGAAAAACACAGGCAAACCAGAGGTATCTCGGAATAAAAGCGGAATCTGCGAGAATCTGGGATGTGGTAAATCAAACCAATGGCCAGGTTTTGGTTTGCAGACAGCCGGATGGCTCGGAAGATATTTTTCCAGCATATTATAGTTCAGCTTGCGGCGGGCACACGGAAAACAGTCAAAATGTTTTCGGCGGTGATTTTTATCAGCCGCTCGCCGGAGTTCATTGCCCGTATTGCAAAAATGTGTCTAAGCTAAATAACTTCTTTTGGCCGATGGTTAAGTTCGATAAAAAAACCGTTACGAAAAAACTGTTAAAAAGATATTCAAAACTGAAAGAGCTTGACGAAATCGTAAAAATCAAATCGGCAAAGCAAAGCAATTATGGAAAATTTTCGCGTTTAACCTCAATTGAACTTTCCGGCTCAACCGGAAAAAAATCTTTTTTGAGGGCTGAGGATTTGCGGCTGTCAATCGACCCGACCGGCCAAAAATCGAAAAGCACAATTTGCAAAATAATTGATACCGGAAAAAACTGGACGTTTCTATCTGGAAGAGGTTTCGGGCACGGAGTAGGACTTTGCCAGTGTGGAGCAGAAGAAATGGCAAGGAAAGGAAAGAATACAAAACAAATCCTAAGCTTTTATTACCCCAATTCGAAAACCATAAAACTTTATTGAACTACTGAATACTAATCCGCAGGACGTAAATCTGAAAAATGAATCACTTTGAAATTATAAATAAAGATGAAAATTGTGCCGCAAG
>JAGLNB010000088.1 GCA_023139715.1 Planctomycetota bacterium
GAAGTTTATTAGTAGTAATTCAAAAGGCCTGTGCCATTCGGTGCAGGCCTTTTTTTGTTCTCATATTTTGTATCCCATATATGCTGATTCAAATTTGGATTGACCCCAACCGCTTAATCTGCGATTATCTACGTTTTTGTGGGAACTTTTTATTACAGTTGGAAGTCTAATGGAGGAGAGAAGGACGTGACAGGAACGGTCAATATCAATATTGACGATGCCGTACTCGTAGAGCAGGCTCAGCAGGGCTCCTCTGCAGCGATGGAACGTTTGATACTTAAATATCAGAACAGAATATACAATATTATCCTGAAAATATGTTCAAATCCTGAAGATGCGGCGGAACTTACTCAGGAAACGTTTGTCAAAGTAATGGAGAACATAAATAAATTTCAGGGCAGAAGCGGATTTTATACGTGGATTTTTAGGATAGCTGTAAATCTTACGCTTAGCTATTGCAAACGAAATGTTAAACTTGGATTCGTTTCTCTTGATGCTGAATTGAATGACAATGGTTTGCATGCAAAAGGGGCACTTAGGGATATTTTAAGCGATAGAAATTCGCCAAGCCCTGATGTTGTTGCCCAAAACAGCGAATTGTGTGAATTGGTTTTAAGGGCGTTAATGCGGCTTGATGCTTCGCAGAGGACAGTTGTTATTTTGCGGGATATTGAAGATATGAATTATGCTCAGATTGCAGATGTGCTTGATATTGAACTTGGCACGGTCAAGAGCCGATTAAGCAGGGCAAGAAACAATATAAGAGAAATTCTGGAGTCAGTTTTATAATGAAGGAAAATCCAAATATTGATGAGCTGCTGACCGCTTTTATTGATGGCGAGCTTTCGACAAGGCAGCGAGTGGAAATGCAGCGAATGATTTCTCATGACGAGCAGCTTGCAATTCGATTGCGGCAATTGCAGAATTGTAAAACACTGGTTGGTTCTTTGCCGCGCGAAGATGCGCCTGACGATATGGCCGAGCGAGTTCTCGCTTCGCTTGAAAGAAAGACATTACTTGGCCATCAAGCCGAGATTTCCAGCCATAGTCAGGGGAGACGTCATCTTTTAATGCGAAAATTTGCCACTGCAGCTGCTATGATAATTCTTATGGCTGCTTTTGCGGCGGTTGTTTACACAATAATTGCACCGGATGGCAGTGTTAACAGAACAGCTGATATAGTTGATAATTGGCAGCAGCCGGCTGTTGTTGCTGAGGTAGAAAAACCAGAGCCGATTGTCGAAGCAGCTGTTGCCGAACCGAGCGTTGAAATTAATACTGATGAAAATATTTTTTATGGCAGTCTTAAATTAAAAACGGCGAGTGCAGATGCGGTTAATGCTGTTATTCAAAAGGCAATCGAAAATAGCGGTTTGGTTAAAACGGCCAAGCCGGTTGTATCTCAACAGGTTAATGGTAAGTATGCGGTAAGCGGCAGCCGAATAGCTGTTAGCAGATTGCTGGAAGATTTGGAAAATATCTGGAATAGACTGGATTCGGCGACTTTGTTTGTCAATTTGAATGAAGCCAGCGACCAGATGGTAGTAAAGGAAATTGCTATTAGGCAGATAATGGAAATCGTCAATTGTGCCGAGCTTAATGGGCGAGCTAAACTCGCCAGAGATTTTTCGATTTTAAATAATATAGCTGCCTCTTTGCCGGGCAGAGAAATGTTAGCTATGGTTGACAATCAGTCCGGCGAATTAATCTCAATACCCAGACCGGTTTTAACTTCTGCAAAAGGTAAAGCAGTTTTAGTGCCGCAGGAAAATTCAGCGGAAAATCAACAGGTTAATTTAACCATTGAAATAATAAGCAGTAAATAATTTGGTTGACTACTATTGCTGCTTTGTTTTTTTTGTGTTTTTGGTTTCCGATTTTTTCGCAGCAGCGTGGGGATTTGAGTCCTGCGTTTTGACTTCTTTTTTTTCAGTTTTTTTAGCGTCTGTATTTTCTTTAGCGGGTTTTTCGTTATTTGCACTTTTTTTATAGCCGTCGCTTCTGTAATCGGTTTGGTAAAAACCGCTGCCTTTGAAAATTACTCCTGAGCCGGCTCCGATTAATCTTTTCAGTTTCAGTTTTTTACATTCGGGACATTTACGCAGGGGTTTGGCGACGATTGATTGGAACTGCTCGAATTTGCATCCGCAATTTTCGCATATGTAATCGTAAGTGGGCATTTTTAATTCTTAATGTTTAATTAACTATTGGTTGTCTTCTGTTTCTTTGGAGCTTTCTTCATCTTGTGGCAGCTTATTAACGATTACTTTGCTCGGCCGAATTACTCTATCCTTAATCCTATAGCCCTTTTGGAACTCTTCCAATATGATATTATCCGGCTGCTCCGAATCTGTCTTTTGCATAACGGCCTGATGAGTAGCCGGGTCGAAATTTTCGCCGGCTGCTTTTATCTGCTCTGCGCCGTGTGATTTCAAAACATCGAGCATCTGGTCGTAAACAATCTGAATACCTTTAAGCAGTGCTTCGGTATTTTCAGTCGCATCGCCATTTTGCAGCGTATGTTCAAAATTATCCAGAACAGGAAGCAGTGTTTTAATTATGGATTCTTTTTCATACGCTATGCTTTCAGCTATTTGCCTTGGCGCACGTTTTTGGAAATTTGCATAATCGGCACTTACCCGCTGCAATTTTCCGAGCAGTTCATCTTTTTCTTTTTGCAGAATATCGATTTGCTGCTCAAAGTTTTCTTTGTTTTTGGCTTTATGTTTTTCTTTTTTATCTTTCATTTTGTTTTCGTTTTTTGTCATTGTTATTATACCAGAGGCCACTAAAAATTATGCTCAAAAACATTGATAGTCGCCAGTTCCGTGCGAATTTATTTAAGACTGCTAGTATTAGTTGTTACCAAAATATTTTTTTAATTTATCCATAAAGCCGGTAGATTTCGGAGAAACAGTTTTGTTTTCAGCTTTTGCAAATTCCTCGAGCAGTTCTCTTTGCTTTGCGTTTAGTTTTGCAGGTGTTTCGATAGTAACTTGTACGAGCTGGTCGCCGCTTCTGCCGGTTCGTATATCCGGCAATCCCTGACCTTTTATTCTGAATATATTTCCATATTGTGTTCCAGCTGGAATTTTCAGTTTTTTTGTTCCATCCAAACTCGGTACATCAATAGTTGTTCCAAGTGTCGCCTGCGTAAAGCTGATAGGAACAAGAGCTACAAGATTATTTCCATCTCTTTGCAGAAATTCGTGCGGCTTAATTCTCACATAGCAGTACAAATCACCTCTTGGCCCGCCGTGCTGGCCGGGTTCACCTTCGCTGGAAACTCTTATTCCCTGACCTTCGTGAACGCCGGCTGGAATTTTGATTTTAACAACCCTTTTCTTTGGCACTTTTCCTGTGCCTCTGCATTTTTTACAATGGGTTTTAATTACTTTTCCAGTTCCTCGGCATTGCGGACAAGATGAGAGCATCTGAAAGAAACCGCCGCCTCTACTGACCTGGCCGCTTCCTTTGCAGGTTGGGCATTGGCTGGGCTTTGTTCCCTTTGCGCAGCCGCTTCCGCCGCATTCGCCGCAGTTGTCCTGGCGAGTAAACTCGATAGTTTTTTCAGCGCCTTTTGCAATGTCGTTTAGCGTTAGCTCAACCGAAGTTTCCAAATCGTAGCCGCGAGTTGCCCGGTTTTGATGGGCAGAGCGTCTGCTGTGAGAGCCGCCAAAAACTCCGCCGAACAAATTATCCAAATCGAACATTCCGAAAATATCTTCAACGTTCATTCTCGAAAAGTCGTGCATTCCAGCCCCGGATAAACCCTGATGGCCGAACTGGTCATAACGTTTTCGTTTTTCGCCGTCGCTTAAAACTTCATAGGCCTCGGCGCATTCTTTGAATTTATTTTCAGCTTCTTTATCTCCGGAATTTTTGTCGGGATGATATTTCATCGCCAAACGCCGGTAAGCCCGCTTAATATCGTCAGCCGATGCGGTCTTATTAATTCCCAAAACTTCGTAATAGTCGCGTTTATCCATAATTTCGTATATCGTATATCGTATATCGTATTGTATCGTACCCTGAATTTTTGGTTACGCAATACGCATCACGTACGACGAACCTATCTTACTGAAGCATGTATCGGTTCAGCGTCTTCATCTTTCAAATCGGTTATCAGCACGTTGGTTGTCAGCATAAGAGCAGCCACCGAGCCGGCTGTCTCAAGTGCAATTCTCGCAACTTTAGCCGGGTCAATAATGCCTGCTTTTAGCATATCCACAAACTGGCCAGTCCTTGCATCATAGCCGATTTTTTTATCATTCTCTATTTTTTCTAAAAGCTTTGCAACGATTACATCGCCATGCTCTCCGCAATTATCCACGATTTGAGTTGCCGGAGCTTTAAGAGCTTTTGCCAAAATATCAAAACCAATTTTTTCATCACCTTTAACTTTTGCTTTTGCCTTTTCGACCGTAGCTATGGCGTGCAGGAAAATCAGGCCGCCTCCAACTACTACGCCTTCCTGGGCTGCAGCTCTCGTTGCGTGAAGGGCATCTTCCAATAAATCTTTTCGCTCTTTCATTTCGGTTTCGGTTGGCGAACCGGCTTTAATAACTGCAACACCGCCAGCCAATTTGGCAAGACGTTCCTGGAGTTTTTCTTTATCGTAATTGCTCGTCGATTTTTCGATTTGCGAGCGAATCTGTTCGCAGCGAGCAGTAATATCTTTTTTCTTTCCAGCCACTTCAATGATTGTTGTGTTTTCTTTCCCTGCTATGATTTTTTTGGCCTGACCGAGCTGTGAAAGCTCAACTGTTTCAAGTTTAATTCCCAAATCTTCTGAAATTACTTTGGCTCCTGTTAGAACGGCAATATCTTCGAGCATTGCCTTTCTGCGGTCGCCAAAACCAGGTGCTTTTACAGCACAAACTTTTAATACGCCCTGAAGACGGTTAATCACAAGAGCTGCCAGTGCATCACCTTCAACATCTTCTGCAATAATCAACAATGGCTTTCCAGTGCCGGCCGTTTTTTCCAGCAGTGGCACTAAATCGCGAACGTTGGAAATTTTCTTTTCGTGCAGCAGAATATAAGCATCTTCAAGAACAGCTTCAAGCGTAACTGAATCGGTCATAAAATACGGGGAAATGTATCCTTTGTCGAATTGCATACCTTCGAC
>JAGLNB010000089.1 GCA_023139715.1 Planctomycetota bacterium
GGGTGTGATCCGTGCGCTCTAACCAGCTGAGCTAATCGCCCCAGAGATGCAAAAGTACAGATTTTTCGGGTTTGAGTCAAGCTTTTTGATGTTTTACTATTTTGTTCGTTTCAGCAAAGCCATAACCAATTGCCGAAGAACATCCGCCTGCGAATCAAACGATTCGAGCACAGCAACCGCCTCGTCAGCAAGTTCTTTTGCCAGTTTTTTAGATTCATCCATTCCAACCACAGCCGGATAAGTGCATTTAGCCGACTTTACATCTTTTCCAGCTGTTTTTCCAAGATGCTCGCTTGAACTGGAAATATCCAAAATATCATCAGCTATTTGAAATCCAAGGCCGATTTTCAAGCCGTATTCGCTGAGAAGTTCAATTTCTTTTTCTTTCGCCCCGCCGCAAATCGCTCCCATTACAGCGGCGCATTGAAACATTTTGGCTGTTTTATTTATGTGAATATATTCGAGAAGCTCAATATTGCCTTTTGTTTTTTCCGCTTTCAAATCAGCGAACTGGCCGGCAATCATTCCAGCTGGGCCTGCAGAGATGGCTAATTGTTTTATCAATTTTACCGCAATGGCCGGCTCGGAAATTTCACCTGCCAGAATTTCAAATGCAAGAGTTAAAAGAGCATCGCCGGCTAAAATTGCTGTCGGCTCATCGAATTTCTTATGACAAGTCGCTACGCCCCGCCGCAAATCATCATTATCCATTGCCGGCAAATCATCGTGGACGAGCGAATAAGTATGAACCATCTCAATTGCAGCTGCGGCGATTTTGGCATCATTATTAATCGCACCACTTGCCAATTCGCAGCAAAAAAGAACCAACGCCGAACGCAGACGTTTGCCGCCGGCAGTGAGAGTGTAATTTAGAACTGCATCCAAACTATTATCTATACTGCTCTGCTTTGCCAAAAGCTGAAGCAGTGTATTATTGACCAGCTCGGTCTTCGTACGTAATTGGGTTTCAAAGCTCATTGGCTATTGACTATTCGCTATTGAACACTCATAATAAAAACATTAACACCGGCCAATGATAAATAATAAACAGCAAATAGTAAATTGAAAAATGATTCTAATTCTCGGCACTACCGGCTCAGGCAAAGGGCAACTGGCTTTCAATTTGGCCAAAAAAATCAACGCTGAAATAATCAGTGTCGATTCAATGAAGGTTTATCGCAGAATGGACATTGGCACGGCTAAGCCCTCCATAGAACGCCAAAACCAAATTAAGCATCACTTAATTGATGTGGTCGAGCCGAGCGATTCGTTCAGTGTAGCTGCGTTTCTTGAGGCCGCTTCGCAAAAAATAGAGCAATTAAATCAAAAAAACAAACCAATAATAGCTGTTGGAGGAACAGCTCTATATATTAAAGCTATGCTCTACGGGCTATTTGAAGGGCCGGGCACAAATGAGCAAATTCGCAAAAAGCTGCAAACAAAGGCAAAAAACGAAGGAGTGGAAAATTTATATCTGCAACTAAAAGAAATCGACCCCGAAACGGCTGAAAAAATTCACCAAAACGATACGAAAAGAGTAATCCGTGCCCTCGAAGTCTATGAATTAACGGGCAAGCCCATTTCGACATTTCAAAAGCAGTGGGAAAAACCGGCACATAATTGGACAATAGTTGGTTTGCGAAGAGAAAAACCAGATGCCAGCAGCAGAATAAACAAAAGAGTTAAACGAATGCTCGACGAAGGACTGGTCGATGAAGTCAAATCATTATTGAATGAAGATAAACCCTTAAGTCAGCAGGCAAGTTGTGCAATCGGCTATGCAGAAATAATAAATTACCTCCAGAATAAAATAAATCTTGACCAGGCAACTGAACTTATAAAAAAGAATACTCGCAAATTGGCTAAAGGTCAGCGGACATGGTTCAAAACTTTTGAAAATGTAAACTGGCTTGATATTAAATCGGAAGACACAGCCGAAGATATATTTGAAAATGCAAAAAAGCTGCTCGGCTCTCTCGGAAAAATTTGAAAATCAGGCAAGTTCCAATTGTCGCTGAGCCCGCAGAACCGCAAGCGCATCGCCAAAGACAAGCTGCCTTATCAATCCTGATGAAACCAGAGCTATTCCCATATTGAGAATTTTATTTTCAACCATGGCAGCTATCATTCTTGCCGTCTGACGTGAAATATTGTGTTCGCTTACAAGACCATCGGCAATTATGGATTTGTCCCAGTGGCTGCTGTCGGGATTTTCCGCATCACAAAGCACATCCGCCTCAGAAAGATTCTGAATGTCAAATGCAGTAACCATAATTCTCGAACGCTGAAGTTTGCGCTGGAAATGGTGCTCATTAAGCACAACCGCAGCTTCTTCGTAACAGGTGGCTGCAAGCACTACCTTGATTAGAGAAAAAATCTCGCTTGTACTCACGATTTTTGTACGCCTGTCGTGATAAGCATAATAGGTTACAACGTCAGCAAGCTCTTCTGCGGCGTAAACATCCAAATCGCCAACAGCTGCGATGGCATTACTAATCACACCTATCACCTTGGTGTGCAGATACGGCTCAGTGGAGCCATTGGCC
>JAGLNB010000009.1 GCA_023139715.1 Planctomycetota bacterium
GATATGAAGCGTAATGCCTTTTACGAGAAACCCTCAGTAAAAAATCGCCGCCGTTTACTCAAGGCACAGCGAACTGCAAGCTATAATAACAGCCACGAAAGTTAATATAAACTCGCTGTCTGTTGCGTAATTACTGATTATTGCTTTTCTAAACGATAATCGGTTTTCCGTTTTGTGGTTTCTATGCAGAAAATGTTACTCGCTAATTCTGCACCGGCAAAAAAACAGCATCTCCCTCATCAGCCCACTGCCGGACTTTGCCTTTTTTATTTCGAAAGACCTCGCCGCCATCGTCAATGAAATTCAAGCCGACACTATAAAGCATAAAATCATCTTCTGTCTTTTTATAAATCAGCGGCTCCTCACTCCAAGGGTCAATCGGTAGTTCTTTGAGATAACCGCTTTTAACCAGCTGCTCCAGATTTTCAGGGTAATCACCATTATCTTTCTTATATCTTAATATCGCAATTACTATTGAAGTTGCCTGAACATCAGCTTTAATTCTATAACTTAATTCTGTAATCTTGCCCAAAGCCGGCGCGAGAAATTTCAAAAACAAATTTTTCTTAATGAGCTTTTCTGATTCGCTGTTCATATCAATATTTTCCGCCCTTCGCAGCGCAGGACTCTCTTGGGCCATCTGCTTAAAATATCCATAAAAGTCATTTACTTCTGACAATGTTTCTTGTTTATTAGGGTGAGTAAATAAAACTTTGAAAAGTCCAACAACAACCGGTTTAAAACCATCCCTCGGTGTAGCCCCGTCACCACATTCACCAAACCTACTCACTCTTTTGATATACAGATGACCTCCACCTATTCTATCAACAGTAAAGCAACGCTGAACTTCATCATATAGACACATTCTCCCCATTTCAAAGCTCATAACAAAATCTTCATTTTTAGTCAATTGCTCAAAATCACTACTGAGTTTATCCAGTATTGTCGAATCGATTTCATATTCGCTTAGAACATCATGAATTGTTTTAACTGCCATTGCTTCAATACCAACCCCTACAAGCTGTTCGATTAAGGTCTTGTCGCCTTTCAAATGCTGGCCGAAACGATAACAGATAAGCAAATCATTAAGTACCGGCTGTAGTTGTCCCATTTCGGCTTTTTTGTATACCTGCCAGTTCACTATTGTTTTAGCTAATTGGCGATAAGAGTACAAATGCGGCAAAAGAACTGCTATTGCTTCAGTAGCATGTTCTTTACTTCCTGTTTTATACTCCAGCCAGTAATACGGTTTCTGCGTCCCTTCAACAATCAGTTCGAGCAGCTTGGCATTTTCTTCTAACCATTTGTCCGCAAATTGTTTCTGCTCATCGGTCAAATCCGTATATTTCTCACTGAAAAGTTTGCCAAAGTCTTTTGGGATTTCTTCATTTTCTTCCATCTGCTCAAACAATTCAGCTGCCTGATAATAAAATGGTGCTGCATTTAAGTTCGGGTCAACATTAATAACTGGCTTTGTTGCACGATTCATTTCCGCAACGTAATTGGTGGTAATAACCGGCTTGCCGGATAAAAACCAGCCGACATAGACAATTAAACACAAAATCAATACGCCCACCGTTTGAAATGTTCTTGCGACGATAGCCCGCCAGAGCGGCCGACAGCGCCTCTTGGCCCGTCGTAATAAAGTAGCCAGCAATTTCACATCGCCAAATTCTTCAATTAGCTGCTCAGCCCTCTGCTGTTTTTCTTCATCACTTTTGCAATCTCGCAATTCATCTTCAAAATGCGCCGCAAGCTCGGCCATCACATCAGCTCGAACTTTTTTACGATACCGCATTTTTTTAATAACAAGCTCTATAAAATCCTTCGCACAACAGGGAAGTTCGCTAAATAAATTATCCGTTTTCTTCTTCATAATCTTTTCCTTCATGGCAGAAATAGATTCCCGTTCCCAAAACAACGATAGCACCAACCGTTAAACGTTAAACTCTAAAATGCTAAATCCGTTATTTTTCTACCGGCCAAAAAACAGCATCACCCTCTTCAGCCCACTGCTTGACTTTGCCTTTTTTATTCGTGCCCCAAACACCGCCATCATCGACGAAATTCAAGCCGACACTATAAAGCACAAAATCATCTTTTGTCTTTTTATAAATCAACGGCTTATCACTCCACGGGTCTGTCGGCAATTCTTTGAGATAACCGCTTGTAACCAACTGCTCCAGATTTTCCGGATAATCGCCTTTATCCTGTGCATATCTTAATATCGCAATTATCGTTGAAGTTGCCTGGACATCAGTTTTGATTCGATAACTTAATTCGATTACCTTGTTCAAAGTTGGCGCGAGAATTTCCAAAAACAGATTGCCTCTGATGATACGCCGGGTTTCTTCATCGATACTATCCTGCTTTGCCTGTCTATGAGCAGGGGTTTTTAAAGCTAATTGTTGTAAGTAATCATAAAACTTATCCGCCGATATTAAAGTTTCCTGTCTGTTGGGGTGTGTAAATAAAATCCGCAAAATATGCGTGAAGCGAAACGAAGATGCTCCATCACACATAAGCATATAATCTACTCCCTTTTTAAGGTCAATATGTCCGCCACCTATTTTATCAACGGTGAAGCATCTTTGAACTCCATCATACATAAACATTCTCTCCCCTTCGAAGCTTATTGTAAAATCTTCATCAACTATCAGGTTTTCAAAATTCTGCTGCAGCGCAGTCAAAGTGGCGGAGTTTATTTCGTATTCACTTAAAATATCCCGGATAGTTTGAACAGATAAAGCTTCAATGCCAATCCCCACGAGCTGTTCAATTAATGTCTTGCCATCTTTCAGATGCTGGCCGAGACGATAACAGGTTTTCACATCACTAAAAGCATCTTCGTATCGACTTTGCTCGGCACGAAGCCATGCCCTCCATCGCAAAGAGTGAGCCAATATGCGAAAGCCGGAAAGATTAGGCATAAGAACAGCTATCATTTCCTCACCTTCATACTTTTGCCAGTAATATGGCTTATGTGTGCCGGCAATAACCAACTCGAAGATTTCTTTATTATCGGTTAGCCATTTTGCTATAAGCTGTTTCTGTTCAGCAGTAGCTTCTCTATATTTTTTTGACAAAAGCTTCTTTATATCATCAGGGAGATTTTCAACTGATTCGGCTGCCTTATGGTATAAAGGTACAGCATTTAAGTTGGCGTCAGCTACGGGGCGAGCAATTTTATTAAGTTCAGCCACGTAGTCGGTGGTAATAACCGGCTTGCCGGAGAGGAACCAGCCGAGATAAAGAATAAAACATAAAATTATTATACCTATTGTCTGAAATGTTCTTGCGACGATAGCCCGCCAGAGCGGCCGACAGCGCCTCTTGGCCCGTCGTAATAAAGTAGCCAGCAATTTCACATCGCCAAATTCTTCAATTAGCTGCTGAGCCCTCTGCTGTTTTTCCTCATCCGTTTTGCAGTCTCGCAATTCATCTTCAAAATGAGCCACCAGTTCAACCATCACATCAGCTCTGACTTTTTTTCGATACCGCATCTTTTTAATAACAAGCTCTATAAAATCCTTCGCACAACAGGGAAGTTCGCTAAATAAATTATCCGTTTTCTTCTTCATAATCTTTTCCTTCATGGCAGAAATAGATTCCCGTTCCCAAAACAACGATAGCACCAACCGCTAAACGTTAAACTCTAAAATGCTAAATCCGTAATCGCCCCACCAAAAACAAAATTCAAGCCGACAGAGAGTTCTTTTAGCTGCTCTTTTTGTTTTGCCAACTGTGCTTTGCCTTTGCTGGTAATAGAATAGTATCTTCTCTTTCTGCCGGAATCCGCTTTTTCCCATTTGCCCTTTATTAGCTTTTTTGCTTCGAGGTTATAGAGCAATGGATAAAGCGTTCCTTTGCCGAGTGTTAGGATTTTGCCGCTTCGCTGCTCGATTGCCTGGCTCAATTCGTAGCCGTACATCTGGCCGCGTGAAAGAATTTCCAAAACAACCGCTGGCGCAACACCTTTTAATAACTGACTTTCAAATTTCATAACTTTCTCCTGTTCTAAATGATGCAACTTTGTCGTTACTGCATTATTGATGCCACAATCCTGTTTTCCAACTTTCACCTATATTATGTTATACATACTATGCAATGTAAAGTATAAAAACAAAAAAAGTTAAAAAATTTATAAAAACCCTGCTTTGCGGTATGGATTAGCTCAATTTTGCTTGCAAAACCGACTTTTAATTGTAGAATAGGCGAAAATTGCTCGAAAGTGATAGTGATATTGCGGTAATTACGCAATACGCAATACGCAATACGCAATACGCAATACGCACGACGCAATGCACAATACGAGTTTGGAGCAGTGGCAGAGTGGTTGATCGCGACGGTCTTGAAAACCGTTGTGCCGTAAGGTACCGTGGGTTCGAATCCCTCCTGCTCCGGTCTTCGCCCTACGGGCTACGACCCCCGGCAGGCCGTTAGGAAAGGTGGGATTAGAACCCACGCAGATGCGAAGCAGATGCCGCATGGGTTTGACACGAAGCGCAGCGAAGAGCCCGATGTCTTTTCGGAATCCCTCCTGCTCCGGTCTTCGCCCTGTGGGCTGCGCCCCGGCAAGCCGTTAGGCGGGATTTGAGCAATGGAACATTAGAGCAATGAAACGACAGATTCAAATTTGTAACCAATTTCACGCAGCGTATGAATAAAAGTCGGGTTATGTGAATCTGGCTCAATTTTATTTCTCAGGGTAGTTACGAATCTGTCAACGCTGCGATGGCCTGCAAAGCTATTATAGCCCCAGACTGAATTTAGTATTTCATCACGAGTTAACGCCCTGCCTTCTTTTTGTAAGAAGAATTTGAGCAGCTTGAATTCTTTGGGTGAGAGTTTTATTTCCCACCCTGCTTTTGAAAATCGGCAAGCGGAAATATCAAAGGTAAAATCACCAAATTCGTAAACTTTTTTTTCTTCTTTTTTTCTTCGACGCAACAAAGTCGCCGCTCTTGCCAACAATTCTTTTATGCTAAACGGCTTGGTAACATAATCATCGGATCCGAGATTTAAGCCAAGGATAATGTCGGACTCTTCGCCCTTTGCGGTCAGCATAATTATTGGCGTATCGATTTTTTCTTTTCGGATTAGCCGACAGATTTCATAGCCGTTAATTTTTGGCAGCATAATATCGAGGATAATTAAATCCGGCCTTGCGTCGAGAGCGGTATTTAATCCCGTTTCGCCGTCAGCTGCTGTTAATACATTATAGCCGGCGTAGGCAAAGTTATCCTTCAAACCCCGCAGCATTGTTGAATCATCTTCTATTATCAGTACTGTTTCCATTTTTGCTTTTTACAAGATTTTCAAACTACAGCACTATAATTTCACTATTTCAATATCGAGGATATTTTCCGGAATCCTGAACTATAAAATATTTATTTCTACCTTTTTGACAAATTCTGTTTTCGCCTCGGCAAAATCATTGCTATCTTCCCAATCCTGTTTAGCCAATTCTTTTTTCAGTGCGGCATATTCTTTAGCCGTTTCAGAATTACCTCTCAAGTAATTCCTGAATAGCAAATGTCTTTGCCAGAACTCGTTGTCAATTCCCGTCATATGGATATGATGCGTTGCTGTGTTATTAACCAACTTTTTGAAAAACCGCCGATTCGGCATCACATCCTCAAATTTCGGAAAATAGGTATAGCCAAGGTTTACAATTTTAGGGACAAGCCTATCAGCTATAGAAAAATCATTCAGTCCAACCATAATATCGACAATTGGTTTACTAATCAATCCTGGTACGGCTGTGCTGCCAATGTGTTCGATTTTAGCAACTGAATCTCCCAGAATTCTAATAAGCAGGCTGCATTCCAGCTCAAACACTTTCGGCCAATCCGGATTATATTCAGCTAATACTATTTTCATTTCTAAATTTGGTATTTTATCTAATCCTTGCAAATTGGAATGACAACTCTAAATTCACTTCCTTTGCCGGGTTTACTTTCAACTTCAATTTTGCCTTTGTGGGCATCGATGATAAATTTGACAATACTCAAACCAAGGCCGGTGCCCTCAACGCTGCGAGCAAGAGAACTATCGGCCTGATAAAATCTGTCAAATATTTTTCTCATCTGCCGCCGTGTCATCCCTATCCCATTGTCCTTAACCGAAAAACAAACTCCGGCTTCGTCACCGAAAACTTTTAACTCGATTTGCTTGTCATCGTAAGAATATTTATAAGCGTTATCCAGCAGATTCACAAGTACCGTAATCATCGCATCTTTATCAGCTAAAACGAAAGGCAAATTTTCATCAATCGCCACATTAAATCTGCAATTTTCATTATTGAATTTTGTCCGCATCGCCTCGACAGCGGATTCAGCAATTTTAGCTGGAGCGATTTTTATAAGATTAAATGCCTGCTTGTTTCGTTCCATACGGCTGAAGGTAAGAAAATTATCTATCAATCTGCTTAGGCGAGCGTTTTCTTTTGAAATCAGCTTCATATATTCAGTAGCGGTTTTTTCTTCTTCGTAGTTGCCCTGCAAAATCGTATCAACGAGAACCCGCATCGATGAAAGCGGTGTTTTCAATTCGTGAGTTACCGTTGCGATAAAATCATTTTTCAATCTATTCATTTTTGCCTGCCGAAGTATCGCTCTGGCAGAAAAAATTACGAGCAGCGTCATAAAAACAATTACCAAAATCGCTATCCAGAAATAAACCACCTGCTGCTGTCTCGTAGCCGCTGCAAAAACGCCCTGACGAAAATAAACTTCAATTTTCCAGTCGGGAAAAAATCCACTCGGATTGAAAGAAAGAAACGGCTGCTCGGATGAAGTTTTACTATCAATGCGTAAACCCAAACCATCTGCAACACGACAAAAAACAATTTCATCCTCGTTAATTTCAACTGTTTCTTGCCAGAATTGCGACATCTTTTCAGATGTTACCAATCCCAATACGTCTCCATTATAAAGTCTAAACGATATGCCGTATAAGGATTTGATTTTTGGTATATTTCTAAAGGTTTTTTCAGGCATACTACTTTCAAATAAACCAGAAGCTGCCAGTGCTATTTTTTGGCAATTTATAATCCGCTCGGCATTTTCGATTTGCGATTTCAGTTTATCAGACAATTCGACTTCGGCTGCCAAAGCTATGAGTTTGCCAAGCACAAACATTTTTGTCTCTGTTGGAAAGACCAATTTTGCTGAATTTGAAAGTTGATATTCAAGCTCAGCTAACAGGTTTTCATTATTCGTCCTGCCGTAAAGATTAACCAGCATCAATCCGGCAAGAGCGATTTGTTTGGGGGGAAGATTTACAGTTTCATTAGCATCCTGATAAGCCAAAAGCTCGCATTGAGCTATAGCTTGGGCAAGTTCACCCTGCTTTGAAAGGCAGCGAACAATTGCAAATTTACATTCGTAAACAACTTCCATAATAGAAGAAGTCGAACCGATAAATTCATATTGTTTTATTGCTTCTTGGAAATTTCTGTCAACATATTCCAGTTTCCAGACATCACAAACCCTATCCGACAATACAGGTGTGTTATGCTCAAAAATTGGATATGTTATTTTGCCCTGCTCATAAATAACAAAAGCAGAAAAATCTTCATATTGCTCGATATATTTTTCCGGAAAAATCTTTAGATTATCTTCATATTCATCAATATTTTTTATCAGTTTATTTTCAATATTGCCCCAGTAATCGTTACAGTAGTTTGCAAAAGAGTTTGGCAGTTTTGCCGTATAAATATCAATCAGCTTTTGCCGGATGGCAAGGCGTTCGTTTTTCACTGTCTGGCTCATAAACCAGAGTAGACAGACGGTAGGCAATACTACCGCTATTACAAGCAGCAATATCACCCACCGCATCTGGTTATGACCGGCAGAAATTTTGCCTTTGTTTCTCATTCGCTGATTCTATTCATTTTGATTATAGACAGCTAAAATCTCATTTTCACTAAGGCCATAGTTGTAAATGCGTACATCATCAACAAGGCCATTCCAGTAACGGCCTGCCTCTTGTGCGTTTTCACCAATATAAACCTGATAATCATTTGTGTTAATGGCACCTGAAGCTTCTTCGGAAGCGGCTAAATCACCGTCCAAATACAGATAAAGCTTTGAACCATTATATACTCCGACAACGTGATGCCATTCGCCATCACTCACGCTCACTCGAACATAGGGGGGCTGCACACCGCTGCAGCCAAACTCAACTTTATCGTACCATCTGTGCAGTCTCCAGGCACTATCGCCTTTAGTGATGATAGACTGCCAGTTCTTAGGAGAAGAATCAGCTTTTACCCAGCAGGCAACCGTAAACTGACCGGTGAAATCGAAATTGGATTCATTTGCGATTTCAACATAATCGCCGTCTCCATCAAATTGCAAAACGCCGCCTATTTTGCCGCCATCTGGCAACCATCTCGGATTACCTTTCAATGTTCCAAAATTATCATTGCCCGATGAATCAGCAGCAATGCTGCCTTCGGTTTCGTCGAATTTCCACCAGCCGATGATTTTTCCAGTCGTGCTAAAACTCCATACATCGCCTGCTGCAACTGTGCCATCTTCCCACACTTCATCAACACGCCAGTAATAAGTGTTGTCTTTTTCAATTTTCGGCAAAACAATTTTGTCAGAACCGTCAACTTCAGCCAGCAATTTCAGCTCATCGATTTTCGTTCCAAAATAAACCCTGTGAGAAACAGCATTTAATCCCGGTTTAAAATCAAGTTTCAAATCAGCAGCCGCACCAACTATGCCTTTGTCAGCCGGGTAAGGATTCGTGGCCGTAGTTAATTTGGATTCGAAATCCATTTTAGACAACTGCATCAGCAATGGAAAGACTTTGTCCAAAGCCGGAATGTTTTCCAAACTCGCATTAATATTAAAATTGTTATCGCTTTCACCGCTGCAAACTTTTACGTAAGTTCCATCACAGGCCTTTGCCAATTGTTCGAGTGTTTTGTGAACGGGATTTATCGGATTATCATAAATTGAAATTATGTAATCGTCCGCAATTCGTATCGCTCCGCCAAGATTAACTATAGCTACTTTGCTCGTATCGGGTTTGAGCCCAGCTACAGCTTTTTGTAAAGTTCCGGCAGTTAAAACAGATTTTTCTTTTTTTATTGCCGCCAACGAATCTTCGAGAACTTTCGGGCTAAACGCAATAACTGTCGCCCTGCCCTGCCGACCGATACAACATCTTAGCTTTTTGCCATCATCCAATTTAATAACATATTCATTATCTGCCGAAACTGATTGCTCATTTGTAAGCATTTCAGCGGTTTTCAAAAGCTGGCTGAATAACTGATAAGTATGCTGCGGATTATGGCTTGTAATGCTCAATCCCAAATTTGAAACGACAGGCATAGCATCTTCTTTTTTACCATGTTCGCACGGCAGAACAAACAAGCTAATTTGCTCTATGTTAGCAAAGATTTCACGGCCAATATTTAAGCCCGTTAATTTCTTAATTGTTTGTCTGGTTGTTTGAACCTGAATTCCGCTGGCTTGGTTTAGAGCCAAACTAACCAAAGCAACAGCTTTGGATGGCACGGCTTCAAAACTGGTTTTGGAAAGATTCGGCGTGCGAATCAAATTATACGCAAGGCAATTATGGCCGTCTTTGAAATTGACATTCGCTTCAATTTCCAAACCGTCTTCTTTAATAGATAAAAAAGCAATAATGTCCTCAATGCTGCCAAAATCAACAATAGCGTTCGCCATTTGCAGTTCATCTACATTGCCACTTCTCGCCGCTTGCTCAGCAATAGCGGCGTATGTGCCAGCTCCATCCAGCCAGATTGTTAAGGCATTTTCTTCCATGCTTTTTCTGCTAATCCGGGAAAAACTTTTGTTTTGTGAGCTTAAACTCGGCTCATTTGTAATTGTTTTATATTGTTTAACAGACCATCGCAGCTGCTCAAGTGGGTGAGCGATAATGATTACATTATCATCATATGCAACGCCGGCCTGGCCTTTAATAATCAATGTCTGCATACCTTCAATTGGCTCGCCGGCTTTTCCAGCCATACCAAGCCCGGCCAGAATCATACCTCGCAGCGCATCGCTTTTGCCGGGATACAAAACAGCTACCATTGGCGGGTTCTCGTTACGAATTTCTATAAGCCCCACAGCCATCCCGCGTATCTTTTTGAATTCAGCCATCATACCGGGATTAAAAAGTGCAGCCATTATATCGCCGGGCGATTTCTGCTGACCATTTCCTGCATTAGCACCGATAGCCGCCAAAGGATTTGCAAATTGCGTGTCTTTCAGCATATTCAGAATAATTTCGATTTGCCTGCCGGGACTGCCGAGTTCCAGATATATTTTAGTGTCAGGCGGCATCAGAGCTGCCGGGTCTGAACTGCTCATTTCCACCAATAGCGGCTTGACCTTCTCAATAATTGAAGTTTGCTGTGGAAATCCGTCTACCAATTTTTCAAAAACAACTTTTGCATTTTGTTCATCCTGTTTTTTAACGTGGCACATACCCAGCCGATACATTGCCTGAGCCGTGTGAGAATCATCGGCGGAACCAGTTGCGATTATTTCCTCGTAGATTTTGATTGCAGAGGCAATATCGCCTTCGATTTCCTCGGCGTAGAGTCCTTCCTGCAAAAGGTTCGCAGCCGATTTATTTTCCTCTGAAAAGGCAGTTGAACTTGCGAGCAGCAGAAAAAACAGAATAATGCTTAACTTTCTCATTTGTAATCTCCTTTAACAAATAGAATAACATAGATTTACGATTTCCAACAGCAGGATTTATAGCAGGTGTTTGTTACCGATTTGCTACGGTTTTGTCCTTATTTGAAAGTTTCTTGAAAATTTTAAAAATTTTTTCTTAAATGCTTGACAAGGTATAAAATTCTAGTATACTTGTAATAGTTGAGATAGTACAATAACTATAGGTGATTAAATGCAGTTTCATATTGACAATGCCTCAAACCGAGCTGCTTATCAGCAGATAATAGACCAGGTCAAGCGTGATGTCGCTCTTGGCCGGCTGGTAAAAGATGAAAAACTGCCGACAGTAAGACAACTGGCAAATCAGCTTGCTATAAATCCCAATACAATAGCAAAATCCTATCGGCTTCTGGAACGTGAAGGAATTATAGTCACCAAACCCGGTTCAGGTGCCTTCGTTGCAAATCTCGACAGCAATCTAAGTAGAGCTGTAAGGAAAAAGTTAGTCAATAATGATATTGAGAGGATTGTTGTCGAGGCCTTTCATATGCAGATTGATAAGCAGATAATATTGGAATGGTTTAATAACGCAATAGACAAATTTAATCTGACTACAAAAAAGGACGGATAAGCGGATGAGTAATGAAGCTATAAAAATAAAAAATCTCGTTAAATATTACGATGGACGGTGTATTTTAGATAACGTCAATCTTGAAGTTCCACGTGGCTGCATCTATGGTTTGTTAGGCCGTAACGGTGTCGGCAAAACAACGCTTATCAGGATTCTCTTGGGTCTTGATTCGCCGACAAGAGGCCAAACACATCTATTGGGTTGTGATTCTTTACAGCTTTCTGCAGAAATTCACGGGCGAATTGGTTACGTCGCTGAAGGCCATAACCTTATCCAGAGTTACAGGGTTGGCAAACTAATCAATCTATGCAAAAGTCTTTCTGCAAAATGGGACCAGAATTTTTTTGACCATTTGCTTGAAACATTCCGTCTGCCGATGGACAGGAAAATAAAACAGCTGTCATCCGGTATGCGGGCACAATTAAATTTGTCTTTGGCGATGGCAATAGACCCTGAATTATTGATTCTTGACGACCCAACGCTGGGGCTTGATACCGTTGCCAGACGCCAGTTTCTGGAATTGGCAATAGATATTCTTCAGCAGGATAATCGAACCATCTTGTTCAGTTCTCACATTTTAAGCGATGTTGAAAGAATCGCTGACCGCATAGGAATACTTGTAGCAGGGAAATTAGTTGTGGATTGCACACTTGAGGAACTCAAAACCAGAATTACAAAACTTCGCCTGATTTTCCCGGAAAAACCGCCTGCCGACCTGCATTTAACCGACATAATAAATCAGCAAACTCAGGGCAGAGAATTGGTAATAACAATCGCAAATTTGAACAAACAAAAACAGGCAATTATAGAAACATTCAATCCTTCCAGTTGTACGGAAATCCCAATGAGCTTAGAGGATATATTTATTGAATGTACTGATACGAAGCCCTTATCAATTATAAATTAGGAACAGGAGAGATTTATATGCTTACACTTATAAAAAGGGAAATTGAAGATAAGTATGTTTATTTTATCATTGCAGCTGCCATAGCTGCGATATTTGTCACTAAGATGATATTTCATAGAGTAATTATGCGCTGTGATTATGGACCAATCGGCCTGCAGGGCGGCAAATGGGGGGTGTATGAAACAACAATGTATCTCTTGATATTCTGGCCGTTTGCAGCTACCGCAATGGGTGCAATGCAGATGTACAGCGACAGGGACAAAAAGATATCATCATTTCTATCAACACTGGCAACTACCAGAAAACAGATTCTAACAGCTAAGCTAATAACCGGTTTTCTATGGATGCTAGTTATCTTTGTGCCTATCGTTATAACCGATGTTATATTGCTGCAAATCTTTCCCAGATTAGCCCTGCCGGACATCGGCTTTTTTGTAAAGTGCTTTGCTTCGGTATTTTTGTGTTACATAGCTTGCTATGCCTTTGGTTTGCAAATCGGCTGGACCACAAAAAGAGTATCAACTGCTCTCGGCATTATCTTAGTAACACCGCTTTTGATATTGGTAATAGCCATTAAGGGATTCAGTTTTCAGGCCATTGCCATCCTGTCGCTGTTTACGGTACTGTCAATAGCCAGAACCTGGCAGAAATTTATGTCATCACCTCTTTAGGGAGTTAGCTATGAAATTTGCGAACAAATACATTATTAAGGTTCTCGCTACTGGCTTTGTAGTCCTGGTTATCCTGTCAATTTTATTGTTCTGGGCTCGAAAAACATGCCAGTCCATTTTTTACAACAATCTGCTGGTAGTAGGTGAAAAAGCACGGGTAAAGGTCCAGCCTTCAGGGCTTCTGCCGGAACTGGATAATTCTCCTGAAGTTGTTAGAAAATCTTCTATTGATGCCTACATTAGACACGGCGTGCCATTTGATAGTTTGGGATTTCTGAGAGATATTATGGAATTGCAAAATGGGAAATCAATGGACTTTTCCGTAATTAGCAGGGACGGGAAAAAGGAAAACTATAATAATTTAATCCTTTTTGATAAGAAATCAGGATTGTTCGTTTTCTATGACGTTTTTAAGGCCAAAAGGGGCTGGGATAGAAAGGCAATACTTTACGCCGGGCCGAAAGGTGTAAGCAAGACAGCTGATAAAAATCTTGGACGGTTCTCCAAACCTCAAAACAACCTATGGAGATTTTACGCGGATTCTTTAATATTTTTTGACAAATTACATTCCTGCTTTTTTAAAGTCAGGTTTGTTGAAAAAACCGTAGCCAGAAGCCAACAACTTTCTGAAGTTGTTCAAATCGGAGGAACTATCGGTCTTGATAAGAATGCAGATTGTCTTGGACCTTTAACATGGTTACCACCTTTGAGGAAGCAAACAGAACTGGATAAAGAAAACAAAAAGAAAAAATGGGCTTCTATTCACAAAGACGGAAAAACAATAAATCTTGTATCTGCCACAGAAAAACATACGGGGGCCTATTCAAAAGAAGAATATCTTATTCTTAAGAGCAATGGTGAGATTCTAAAATTAAACAGCAAGACTCTCCAAATCAGTAGCCCAATTGGTTTCCTGCCATCCGGGGTCGATTCGGCTGGCCGAGCAAAGCCGGAGGATGAACTTTTTGCTTATTCAGTTTATCCTTTTGTTGCAAGTGGTGAGTACTCGGGAATTATTGCCGCAAGCATATCAAGAGAAGCAATGGAAATACAGGTGGCAGTTTTTGACAAAGATGGGAACTTAATCGAAAGAGAGGGCGCTCACATAGACCCCTTTAGTATGGCTGGTGGGCCAGCTTTAACAATCACAAATTACCTTCTTGAAAATCTTCAGCCGGCTTTTTTGGGTTTGGTTTCTTATTTTACCGCTTCAACTTTCGAAGCAGTCGATGGCCATACAGGACTTTTTATTTTGCCAAATTCTATCGTTGCAATATTCAGCAGAGAAGGGAGAAGAGAAGCGAAAGACATTGTGGTCCCGCTTTTCTTAGCTATGTTTATAATATCTCCCTCAATTCTGTTGGGAGTACTGCTTGGTTTTGCGGTTTATAAAGACGCTGCAGTTACAGGATTTTCCAAACGCGCAAAACGCTGTTGGCTGTTTGGCACAATTTTATTTGGATTGAGTGCCTACATTGCCTACAAGCTAACCAAGCCAAAAGATTCATTAATTACCTGTCAAAACTGCGGCAAAACGAGAAGGCCTGATATGGTCAGATGCCATCGTTGTGGGAGCAAATGGCAAATTCCTGAATTAACACCGCCAATATGGCGTGTAATAACTGAGCCGGACAAAAAAATTGCGAGTTAGTCTTGATTAATAGTTTATCCTCCTCCTCAGAGACTGAATTTTAAAATTCAGTCTCTTTTTTGTTGTTTTTTTGTGTCAAAATCATTGCAAAAAAAATTCAAGAAATACGAATTTTTTCGTTGACCATACGAAATTATTCGTATAACTTATTCCCGGACAGTAAAAAACCAGTATTTGAAAGGGATTAAAATATGGCAAGGCACAAAACAGCAAGCCCTACCAACAAGGAGTTGGTAATTTTAGGCATCCTTTGGAATAACGGCCCAAGTACCGTTCGGCAGGTCAACGAAGAAATGAATAAGCAGCAAAAAACCGGCTACACAACAACGCTTAAGCTTATGCAGATAATGACGGAAAAAGGGCTGGTGGTTCGGGACGATTCAAAGTTTCAGCATATTTATAAACCGGCCATCAGTGAAGAAAAAACACAAAATCAGGTAGTTGGCGACTTACTTGAAAAAGTAT
>JAGLNB010000090.1 GCA_023139715.1 Planctomycetota bacterium
TGCAAAAGATTTTTGCTGAGAGCGAACAATTTATTATGCCATTGCCTCGCTGACGAAAAATCACCTTCGAGAATTAAATCTGTCATTGCCTTCACGTCAGCTGGAACGATATTGGCCACGACACTTATTACGCCTTTTCCGCCAACCGATGCGATTGGAAGAGTGAGCGAGTCGTCGCCTGAAACGATTGTTAAATCACAGCCGGTTGCAATCTGGCTTGCGTGGTCCAAGCTGCCGGTGGCCTCCTTGACCGCAACAATGTTTTCAATCTCGGACAAACGAATAATAGTTTCAGCGGTCATTCCTGCTCCGCATCTGCCGGGAATGTCGTATAGCACTACGGGCAAATCCACCTCTTCGGCAATTGCCTTGAAATGCTGATAGAAACCCTCCTGGGTCGGCTTATTGTAATACGGGTCAACCTGCAAAGTGGCATCTGCTCCTGCTTTTTTTGCAAACGCAGCCAGTTCAATCGCTTCAGCTGTCGAGTTTGAGCCGGCTCCGGCAATTACAGGAACGGCTCCGGAGACAGTCTTGACAACTCTTTCGATAAGTTTTTTATGCTCCTCGTTGCTGAGTGTCGGCGACTCGCCGGTTGTGCCGGCAGGCACTATGCCGTCTATGCCGTTTTCCAATTGGAACTCAATTAGTTCATCAAGTGTTTTGAAATCTATTTCGCCATCCTGAAACGGCGTTATTAAAGCTACCATTGCTCCTGTAAACATTTTTATCTCCCTGATTCGTTCGAACCAAATTTGTCTATCAGCTTAATCATTTGAGTAGTTGCTTCTTTAATCCCGACAAGTACGGCTCTCGCTATTATGCTATGGCCGATATTAAATTCGCCGAGTCCCTCAATCGCTGCAACTGCGGCTATGTTACGATAGGTCAGGCCGTGTCCTGCGTGAACTACAAGTTTATTTTTGAACGCTAAATCTTTTGCGGCTGAAAGTTTGGTCAGCTCTTTTTTAATCGCTCTTTGACTTTTCGCATTTGCATACATTCCGGTGTGCAGTTCAATTGCATCGCAACCGGTTTGAGCTGAGGCGATGATTTGCGATTCTTCCGGTGCAATAAAAGTACTAACCAGGATTTTCTTCTTGTGCATTCTTTTGACAACTTCGGCCAAACGCTTTTTGTATTTGACGCAATCAAGGCCGCCTTCGGTTGTTAGTTCGGCCCGGTTTTCGGGAACCAGCGTAATTTGGTCCGGCTGAATTTTTTCCGCAATTTTTACTATGGATTCAGTCATGCACATTTCAAGATTGAGCTTGCAGCAAACGGTCTCTTTTAGAAGGATAACGTCTCTGTCGCAGATGTGTCGCCTGTCCTGACGCAGATGAACGGTAATTCCGTTTGCGCCGGCCAGCTCGCATTGGACAGCTGCCCAAACCGGGTCTGGCTCATCAGTCAGGCGTGCCTGACGAATCGTTGCAACGTGGTCGATATTTACATTTAATAAGGACATGAGCCGGATTATATCAGCTTAGAGGTTTACAGCAAGGAATATTCTATCACTTGCTAAATCGCACCGGCTGATTTAATATGTAAGTTGATGAAATTAAAAGGTAAAACCGCAATTATCACCGGTTCCAGCGGACGGCTGGGAGCTGCTATTGGAATCGGGCTGGCCGGAGCCGGCTGCGATTGCATCTGCCACTACAACAGCAATAAACAAAAGGCAGAAAATCTGGCGGAGCAAATCAAAGCGGTCGGCCAAAAAGCGATAGCAATAAAAGCCGACCTTACAAAACCAGAGCAGCTCGAAAAACTTTTCGCAGATGTAGAAAAATTCGCAACGCCGCAAATCCTGATAAATTCAGCTGCTGTTTTTTCAAAAGAGCCGCTTGCAGAAATCACCTTTCAAAAAGCACAGCAAGTTCTAAACCTGAATTTGACAGCGGCAATTCTTACAAGTAAATATTTTGCGGAAATTGTAAATGCAAAAATTACTAATGAAGATTTAGCCGCCGCTAAAATAATAAACATTGCTGATGTTGGCGGAATTCGTCCCTGGGCAAACTACACGCTTTACTGCTCATCCAAAGCCGGACTAATCGGAGCGACAAAAGCACTCGCAAAAGAACTGGCTCCGAAAATATGCGTCAATGCCGTCTCTCCCGGAATGGTAAATTGGCCGGATGATTTTAGCGAAACCGAAAAAAAACGACAGCTTTCATTTATACCAACTGGTAGAATTGCCGCCACTGAAGAAATCGCAGCAGCTATAATCTTTCTGCTCGAAAATGATTACATAACAGGGCAGGTATTAAATGTGGATGGCGGAAGGTGCATTTAATAATAAATTTAAAATTCAAAGTGTAAAGTGCAAAATTAGGGAAGTCATTCAGCACAAAAATAAAAAACAATTTTGGTGCTGGATTCCACAATTTTGATTTTTAATTTTTGATATTTTATTTTTTCATGAGGGTTCTATGACACTTAACTGGGCTAATCGAGTTACAATTCTGCGGATACTTCTGATAATACCTTTTGTTATTTTTATGCTGAAAATAAACGATGCCGAGCTTTGCGAAACGGCTCGCAATTTAATGCGTTATGCCTCAGTTTTGCTTTTTTTTATTATGGCGGCCAGCGATGCACTCGACGGCTTTCTCGCTCGCAGAAAAAATCAGATTACTACGCTTGGAATATTTCTCGACCCGGCAGCTGATAAACTGCTTATGGCAGCGGCTTGTTTGCTATTGGCTTCAAAAACGGCTGGCGTTGGTGGATTTTGGCTGCCGCCGACTGTCGCGGTTTTAATAATCGGAAAAGATGTGATGCTGCTTCTGGGATTTATTGTCGTTTATTTTATTACCGCTCAAATTCTTATCGCACCGGTGCTGATAGGAAAAATAGCAACGGCGATACAGCTTTCAATGGTGGCGGCTATACTGCTTGCTCCGGAAATATCAGCTGTTGTTCCAAAATGGATTTGGCCGCTTAGAATTATGTGGTGGTCGGCGGCTGGAACTGCTATTTTGGCAACGCTTATTTACATTCGCAACTGGAGCCGCTATATTGAAGAATATGAACAAAATAATCAGCAGATGTGTAATAAAGAATAAATTAAAAATTAGGAATACGAAAAGCTAATATGAAATTCAGTGAAATACCCGAAATTCTTGAAGACCTGCGTAATGGCAAAATGCTCGTCCTTGTCGATGAAGAAGACCGTGAAAACGAAGGCGACCTTGTTTGTGCAGCGGAAAAAATTACGCCGGAAATAATTAATTTTATGGCGAAATACGGCAGAGGCCTTATCTGCCTGCCACTAACAGCTGATAAATGCGATTCGCTCGGCCTCTATCCGCAGGCAGCGGAAAACACCGCTCGGCTGGGAACGGCTTTTACCGTTAGCATTGACGCAGCTGAAAATATAACTACAGGAATTAGCGCAGCTGACCGGTCGCATACAATTCGAGCGACGATTGCCGAAAATGCAAAAGCAGCTGACCTTGCACGTCCAGGCCATATATTTCCGCTGAGGGCTCGGGATGGCGGAGTGCTGGTTCGAGCCGGCCAAACCGAAGGAGCAGTTGATTTGATGCGGCTGGCTCAAATGAAACCGGCCGGCGTAATCTGCGAAATTATGAGCGAAGACGGCTCAATGGCGAGAGTGCCGGAGCTTTTGAAATTCTGCGAAAAACACGAACTTAAAATCGCCTCAGTTAGTAAGCTCATCGAATACCGTCTGCAGCGTGAAAGCCAGATTACCCGACTCGAAAGCGTAAAATTGCCGACCGATTACGGCCAGTTCGATTTAATCGGCTACGAAAGCATAACATCATCGCAGCAGCCGCATCTGGCGCTCTGCAAAGGCGGCATTGGCCAGCTCGATAAAGACGGCAAGCCAATCGAGCATGATGAGCCGATTCTCGTTAGAGTGCATTCGGAATGTATGACAGGCGATTTATTCCATTCACAAAGATGCGAGTGCGGCTACCAATTAATAACAGCGATGAAAATGATTGAAAATGAAGGGCTGGGTGCTTTGATTTATCTGCGGCAGGAAGGAAGAGGAATTGGTCTTGTAAATAAATTAAAAGCATACAAACTGCAGGAACAGGGGCTTGACACGGTAGAGGCAAATCTGAAACTCGGCTTTATGGCCGATAAACGTGATTATGGAATCGGAGCTCAAATTTGCCGCGATCTCGGCTTGAAAAAAATACGAATACTTACTAATAACCCTAAAAAAACAAGCCGGCTTGAAGTTTACGGAATAAAAGTGGTCGAACAAATTCCGCTGGAAGTTGAATCGGGCGAACACAATAAGGATTATCTAAAAGCAAAAAAACACCGGCTTGGACATCTGCTGAGCGAAGATCTGTAA
>JAGLNB010000091.1 GCA_023139715.1 Planctomycetota bacterium
CGACATCACAACAGCTATCGTATCAAACTTTATTCTCGAAGCTGCATTGATTGCGTCGAGCATATTCGGCTGAAACTGGCAGGATAAATCAGATGGAAAATCGCCATCAGTAAAAGCAGCAGCAACATCGCCTACCAAAAGAACACGGCGAGCAGCAGTGGAACCATCAGAAAAATTTGGTCTGTCAGAAGCTATCATTTTTTAATCAAACTCCAAGCAAAGCATCACGTTCAGCTTTTGTTGTGCGAAACTTATCACGAGCAAAGCTATTCGAGCTGCGATTTAATCTCGCTATTATTTTTTCAAGCTCAGCTCGTTGGTTTATAACCAAAGAGCCGGCTTGCTCGGCAAGTAAAACTCGTTTTTGCATTTGAGCCGAACCGCCGCCGGCAAAACAGCAGCAAAATGAGCCGCCTTTTTTTATACTGCGGAAAAACAGGCCATCTTCAGCGCTTAATTGTTCAAGATTGCCAACTATAAGGACATTTGCAAAATCATTTGCGGCAAATTCAGCAAAAGCCGTATAAATATCGCCGCAGCGAATAAATTTAATATCATAACCTGCCAGCAAATCAGTGGCGTAACTACAAAAACTATCACCATTTCGGCCAATCACAATGGCGCACAAATCCGTATCGAGACGCTTATGTTGGGTTTCAATTTCACCCATATTTGGAATTATTCCGATAAAATCCGCTTAAATTGGCAAAAAACAGCCAAATACAGTCAATGATGCTAACATAATCTGCAAAAAAGTCAAACTTAAATCACGGCTTGCGGCCATCAATCAGCGTAAAACTCAAGCCGGTCTTGGCCAAAAAACCGGAAAATCAGGATTAGAAAGATTATTAGCCCAAAACCATTATTAGTATTATTGTCGTTGACAGCTATGGCTGTTTCACTATAATAAAGCCCTTTATAGAAATTAACAGCTACGAGAAAAGCTATACTAAGGATACGAAGACGATGAGTTTGAAGACAGGATTAGCAAACCGTGCGAAGTAGAGCCAACAGTCGGTTCGCATATTTGCGTTTTTGCGCAAACGGTAGCTTAGGAGTAGGTGTTTTTGCTTTAAGACCGAGGAATGAGCAGGCAGCATTATTGCGGAGGCAGGAGATGTAGTTAAATATAAGCTGCAAATTCTGTTCGTTTTTGGCGGGTTTAAGGTGGAAACTGTTAAAGGTTTCCTCTTTTTTTTGGCCAGAGCGAAAGCCGCCTGAACGTTTGAAAAAGAGTAAAATTGGTTACTGAAAAAATTGGTCCTGAATTGGAAAGTTGAAAAAATATGAATCAGGAATTGATACGAATAGTCGAAAATATCGCAAGAGATAAGAATATCGATAAGGAGTCCATCTTCATCGATCTCGAAGAAGCTATGATTTCAGCGGTGAGAAAACATTTCGGCGAGCCGGATGCCGATATTATTGTTCAAATCGACCGCTCAACAGGAATGTTTACAGCGTTTAAAGACGAAGAGCAAATCGATATTACAAAACTCGGACGAATACCGGCTCAAACAGCCAAGCAGGTAATGATACAAAAAATCAGAGCGGACGAAAGAAGCAGTATATTCGCCGACTACACACAGCGAACAGGAGAAATCGTCAGCGGCGCTGTCGTGCGATACGAAGGCGGCTCACTGATAGTCAATCTAAATAATAGAATAGAAGCATTCCTGCCCAAAGCTGAACAGATTATGGGCCAGAGCCATCGGCCGGGTGAAAGAATCCGCTGTATAATTCTCGATGTTAAAGAAGCATCAAGCCAGGTGAAAATCATTCTCTCAAGAACACATCCTGATTTCATCAAGAGATTGTTCGAGCTGGAAGTACCGGAAATTGTTGAAAACATCATCGAAATAAGGGCTATGGCAAGAGAGGCCGGTTACCGAACCAAAGTGGCTGTTATTTCAACCGATGATAAAGTCGACCCCGTCGGAGCATGCGTGGGTGTTCGAGGCAGTAGAATAAAAAATATAGTCGAGGAACTCGGCGGAGAAAAAATAGATATCGTGCGATGGAATGATTCATCGCAGGTGCTGATTACAAACGCACTTATGCCGGCAAAAGTCAGCGAAATAGCACTGTGTTTTGAGCTTTCAAGGGCAACAGTGGTAGTTGATGAAGACCAGTTGAGTTTAGCCATCGGAAAGCACGGCCAAAATGTGCGGCTCGCAGCCCGGCTGACCGGCTGGGACATAGATATACTTACGCCGGACGAATATAATCAGGGAATTGAGCGGCTGACCAGTTGCGTTAAAAAAGCTGAAGATGGAAATGATACGGCTCTCGATAAACTGATAGCACTCGGAATTATATCGGTTATGGACCTCGACGAAGTCGGAACCGAACCACTTATCAAGGAACTCGAGATTGACGAAAAACTTGCTGGAAAACTTATCGTTTGCGCCGCTAAAGAAGCAAAACTAATCGCTGAAGAAGCAAA
>JAGLNB010000092.1 GCA_023139715.1 Planctomycetota bacterium
CCTGATGAGGTTGTACCGGAAGAAACAACGCAAGAGGAAATAGTAACACCAGAAGAAGTAACATCTGAAGAAGACCAGCAGGAAGTAAAGGATGAATCTTAAAAACCTGCTCTATAATAAAGACGAATTACAATAACGCAGTAAACAACAACACGAAAAGAAATTTTATGGCAACAACAAGAGTCTACATTCTGGCAAAAGAACTTGGAGTTAAAAGTGCGGCAATCGTAACAAAATGCCAGGATGAGGGACTGGATATTAAAAATCATATGTCGGTGATTTCAGCCGGACTGGGAGAAACGATTAAGGAGTGGTTCTCTGAAGGAACAAACGTTACAACAGTTGAAACCGCCACGAAAGTAGACCTTAAAAAAGTAAGGGTTGCAAAAAAGAAAAAGCCAAAAAAACCGGCAAAAACAGTTGAAGAAGATGGAGCTGTAGAAGTAACACCACAACCGGAAGAAACTGACGAAGCACCTAAAGAAGAAGACGATGATGTAAAAGTTAAAAAAACAAAAAAGCCAAAAACAAAAAAAGAAAAAGCAGTAGAAGAAATCGTGGATGGCGAAACAGCCGAAGAACTGCCACCGCAGCCGGCTGTTGAAGTTAAACCGAAACCGATAGTTCCAGCCGGCCGGATGCTGAAGAAGCCGGCACCTGCAAAATTAAGTGGCCCAAAAATTGTTCGTGTTGAAGCACCAGAACCCCCATCTCGGCCACGACCAAAACCAAGAGGCAGATACAATGCCCCAGTTACTGAGCCACTAATAAAAAATAAAGAACTTGGCAAAACATCGGACGCAGATAAAAAAGGTAGCCCAAAAAGAAACAAAGAAAGAACGCATGGCCGCCGTAAAGACGGCAGCAGAGAAGGAGTTCCGGAAAAATCAAAATTCGAAACGCTTCGCAGAGAAAAAGACCTCGAAGAAAGACGAGCACGGCTAAAAGCCGCTGATGGACAAAATTTGCGGCTGCGGCCAAGAAGAAAACTTGCAACATCTTCGCACGGAGAAAATGCCGCAGCAGTTATGCGGCCGGAAAAAGCTACAATATCTGAGCCAATTACAGTGAAAAATTTATCAGCAACTCTCGCTGTTAAAGTCGGAGAAATTATTGCCAAACTAATGCAACAGGGAGTTATGGCTACGGCAAATCAGGTACTGGCTTGCGAGGCAGCAGAACTGGTCGCACTGGAATTTGGAACCGAGCTTACAATTGAACATAAAAAAACGCTTGAAGATGAAATACAGCAGGAATTCGAAGAACGCCAGAAAAAACATCTCAAGAAACGCTCAGTAATAGCTACTATGCTCGGACACGTTGACCACGGCAAGACAAGTTTGCTCGACAAAATCCGCTCGGCACATATTACAGACGGCGAAGCAGGCGGCATCACCCAGCACGTCGGAGCATACCAGGTTAAATGGGCAGAAAAAAGTGTAACATTCCTCGACACGCCCGGCCATAAAGCATTTACAGCTATGCGGGCAAGAGGTGCAAATATGACCGACATAGTCGTTCTCGTCGTAGCTGCTGATGATGGCCTTATGCCGCAAACAATCGAAGCAATAAATCACGCAAAAGCAGGAAATGTGCCTGTCATTGTTGCACTGAATAAAACAGATTTGCCCGGCTACGACATAAACCGTATCTATGCACAGCTCGCTGAACACGAATTAAATCCAGTTGAATGGGGCGGCGAAACTGAAGTCGTAAAAACATCAGCTGTAACCGGCGATGGAATCGATGACTTGCTTGAACATCTCGATTATGCAGCGGAACTGCTTGACCTAAAAGCCGATGATACAATCAGTGCCACCGGCTGGGTCGTTGAAGCAAAAATGTCAGCTCAGAGAGGAGCAGTGGCTACATTGCTAATCAAAGAAGGCAAACTGAGCAAAACCGACATTGTGCTGGCCGGCGACACTTACGGAAGAATAAAAATTCTAAGAGACAGCTCTGGAAAAAATATAAAAACAGCTACCAGCGCAATGCCAGTGGAAATCACAGGATTAAATCAGCCGCCAAAAGCAGGCGACAAATTCTATTGTCTAAAAGATATAAACCGAGCTAAGCAGGCAGCCGAAGAAAATCAGGCACGCTCAAGAGAAAACGCCCTTGCCAAACGAACACAGGTTACGCTTGACAATTTATTCAGCCAGATAGAAGCTGGAAACGTTAAAGAATTAAATGTCATCATTCGAGCTGACGTTCAGGGCTCGGTCGATGTGCTGAGAAAATATTTGACTGATTTGAGTACTGATGAAGTTAAAATTAAAATTCTGCACGCAGCACCCGGCGGAATCACAGAAGGCGATTGCCTGCTCGCCGAGGCATCCAATGCAATTATCATCGGATTCAACGTCGTCAGCGAAGAGCACGTATCGAAAATCGCAGAATCCAGAGGCGTTGATATTCGGCTGTACACAATAATTTATCGCATAACTGAAGACCTGGAAAAATCAATGACCGGCCTGCTCGATCCGGAAGAAAAGGAAAATAATGTCGGAAAAGCGACCGTTAAAACAACTTTCAAAGTATCTAAAATTGGTACAATAGCCGGCTGCTACGTAAACGATGGCCTGGCAACTAAAAAATCAAAAGTAAGATTGATACGTGACAGCGTCATAATCAGAGATGGCCTTGTTATAGATTCGTTGAAGCATTTCAAAGACGACGTTCGCCAGGTGAAAGCCGGCCTGGAATGCGGAATTAAAATAGCAAAATTCGACGACATTAAAGTTGATGATGTTTTTGATTTCTATGAAATAATAAAAGTAGCGAGAACGCTCTAATCGTGCCCCGTCGCTCGTGAAACGAGTAACGAGAGACGAGTAACGAGAGACGGATTATTATGCCTACAAGAAGACAAGAAAAAGTAGCCAGAGCCATAAAGGAATCCATCTGCGATGCAATTGCCAATCACCTGAGCGACCCGCGGATAAAGGGCTTCGTAAGTGTTACGGCCGTTGAAACATCACCAGACCTTAAAAGAGCAGATGTGTATCTTAGCGTTTTTGGAACAAAAAGCGAGGCAGCTGCCAATACAACATTTATCGCAATAAACAATTCAAAAAGCAGAATACAATCACTGCTCGGCAAGAGCTTGACAGGTAAATTCTGCCCTGTACTGAGATTTCACAAAGACGAAGTTTTCAAAAAAACGCTCGATACTATGAAATTAATAAATCAGGCAGTTGACGAATTTAAAGATAAAGAAGAAAATACTGACCCCAAGTAAGAAACAGAGAACGTTATTATGAAAAACAGTAAAGATTATTCTGCAAAAATAAAAAAACTATACTCATCCCTGAAACGCAATAATCCAAAGCCGGAAAAAGTCGCCTATGACACGCTGCTTGATGCGATGGTTTACGCAATTATAAGTGAGAATGTAACCAAAAAAGCCGCAAAGGCCGCAGTTAAAAATCTAAAGGAACATTTTGTTGATTTGAATGACCTTCGCGTTTCAAGAGCAGAAGAAATCACAGAAATTTTCACAGAAAATTCACCAGAAATCAAAAAAACAGTTTCAACGCTCTCCAGAATTCTAAGGGCAGTATTTAACAAATACAACACATTAGACCTTGAAGGATTGAAGAAAGCTGGCAAACGTTCGGCGAAACAAACGCTTGAGGAACTGGATGCAACAAACAGTTTTATAGTCAGCTATTGTATGCTAACGTGCCTGCAAAGTCATGCTATCCCGGTTAATGAAGGAATGATGGAATATTTGAAAGACAACGGATTTGTCCATCCCAATGCCGACTTGCACGATGTAGAAGGTTTTCTCGCAAAACAAATAGCTGCCAAAAACGGCTATGAATTTTACGTCTTGCTGCGAAAAGAAAGCGAATCGAGTAACGCCGGCAAAAAGAAATCCGTAAAAAAACCAAAAAAAGAGACAAAGAAAATAAAAAAAACAACCAAGGCAGTTAAAGCTAAAACTAAAACAACAAAGAAAAAAAC
>JAGLNB010000093.1 GCA_023139715.1 Planctomycetota bacterium
GGTGCAAAACGTGTTACAGCCATTTCATCTTTCGTATCCTAATCCAAAAATTTCAGCTTGTAGAATAAGTTAGTTTTCGGCCAATGTCAATGACTGAGGCAAACAAGTTGACGCTGGCCGATTCGTTAACTATAATCAGCCGAATTGCATATTAAATTAAATGTGAAAGCCCCCTTAAATATGAGTGAAAATGATTCATCGGCAAGAGTTGATTTTGTCCGCACAATCGTAGCTGAAGATATTAAATCGAATAAATGGCAGGGCAGAATTGCAACTCGATTTCCGCCCGAGCCAAACGGCTATTTGCACATCGGCCATGCAAAAAGTATCTGCCTTAATTTCGGAATCGCTGAAGAGTTTGGCGGAACCTGCAATCTTAGATTCGACGATACAAATCCCGTAAAAGAAGAAGACGAATACATTAACTCAATTGTAGAAGATGTTGAATGGCTCGGCTTTGATTGGGGCGAGCAGATTTATTATGCCTCGGATTATTTCGCTCAAATGTATGCCTATGCCGTAGAACTTATAAAAGCCGGCAAGGCGTATGTCTGCGATTTGAACGCTGAACAAATGCGGCAATATCGTGGAACGCTAACAACTGCCGGAAAAAATAGTCCCTGCCGAGACCGCAGCATAGATGAAAGTCTTGCTCTGTTTGAAAAAATGAAGAACGGCGAATTTGCCGACGGCTCAAAAACGCTAAGAGCTAAAATCGATATGGCTCATCCGAATTTGAATATGCGAGATGCGGTTATGTATCGCATTTTGCACGCTGCGCATCACAGAAGCGACGATAAATGGTGCATCTATCCAACTTACGATTGGGCGCACGGCCTGGAAGATTCGCTCGAAAAAATAACGCATTCGATTTGTACGCTCGAATTTGAAAACCATCGGCCGCTTTACGATTGGTTTCTCGATGAGTTAAAAATTCATCATCCGCAGCAAATCGAATTTGCCCGGCTGAATCTGACTTACACAATAATGAGTAAGCGGAAATTGCGGAAATTAGTTGAGGGTGATTTTGTAAACGGCTGGGACGACCCGCGAATGCCGACTATATGCGGCCTGCGAAGACGCGGCTATTCACCGGAAGCGATTAAAAATTTCTGCAAAACCATTGGCGTTGCAAAATTTAACAGCACTATCGATATGTCTTTGCTGGAGCATTGTTTGAGAGAGGATTTGAATAAAACGTCAGCGAGAGTAATGGCGGTTTTGGAGCCGTTGAAAGTTGTTATAGATAATTATCCGCCAGATGAAATCGAGCAGCTTGATGCAATTAATAATCCGCAAGACCAAACGGCTGGCACGAGAAAAGTGCCTTTTTCAAAGGAGATTTATATTGAGCGGGACGATTTTATGGAAGAAGCTCCGCGTAAATTTTTCCGTTTAACGCCCGGCAGAGAAGTAAGATTGAGATACGCATATTTTATTACCTGCAATAGCGTGGTAAAAGATGCCAATGGCGAAATTACCGAATTGCATTGCAGCTACGACCCGGCTACAAAGGGCGGTGATGCTCCTGATGGCAGGAAAGTGAAATCTACGCTGCATTGGGTTTGCGCGAAAAGTGCCGTTGAGGCAAAAGTGCGATTGTATGAAACATTTTTCGCAAAGGAAAATCCTGACAAAACCGAAGAAGGGCAGGATTTCACAGCTAATCTGAACCCCGAATCTTTGAAGGAATTGACTGGTTGCAAAGCTGAGCTGTCTCTGGCGGATGCGAAAGCCGGCCAGCGGTTTCAGTTTGAACGGCTCGGCTATTTCTGCGTTGACCCTGACAGCAGCGAAAACGAATTGGTTTTTAATCGGACAGCAACTCTGCGGGATAGGTGGAAGAAAATCAATCAAAAGTAACATAAATGAATGAAGAATTGAGAATCCTTCGACCTTGCTCAGGACAGGTGCAGAATTGAGAATTATGGAATCCCTTCGGGATGGATTTCAATCAAAAACGGTAAAAAAATATTCGATTTGTGGAGTGCGAAATCCGAAAATATGGTGTTTTTTGGGTTTTTTTTCTTCGATTTTTCGGCCAATCCCTGTTTCCAGCCCAAAATCAAAGGGGGGTAAATCACTATGCGTAATCTGGGCAAAATAGACAAGAAAAAAACGGTCAAAAAGTGAGTGTTTTTTGGCGTTTTTTGTCAATTTTTGTCAAAAAAGGAGCGAAAAAATCCATTTTTTGTCAAAAATGAACCAGTTTTTTCACAGCCTCTTTTTTTTGAATCAATCAAAAGCGGGGGTA
>JAGLNB010000094.1 GCA_023139715.1 Planctomycetota bacterium
TTTTGACAAAAATTGACAAAAAACGTTCAAAAACACTCACTTTTTGACTGTTTTTTCCTTGCCTATCTTATCCAGATTACGTAAAGTGATTTACCCCCCTTTGATTTTGGGCTAAAAATAGGGTTCGGCCGAAAAATCGAATAAAAAAAACCCGAAAAATGCCATATTTTTGGATTTTGCACTCCACAAATCGAAATTTTTTTTGACGATTTTGATTGAAAATGAAAGATAGTTGTTTGTTGTTAGTTGCTGATTGTTAGCCCGTTCTGAGTGTTGAGTTGAGCAAGCCATCCCGCACCAAAATGAAAATCAATTTTGGTGCGGGATTCCACAATTCCACAATTCTACATTCTCAATTCATTTGCTTTCTCTCGGCTGATGCTTCCATCTCCTGTGCAGCCACCAATACTGGCTCGGCTCGGCTCGAATGAAAACCTCCATCGCTTTTGTGTATTCAGCGGTAATCCATTCGAGCGGCTTTTCCTTGTCCGCCCACTCCTCAGGAAAAATTATACGGGTTACGCCAATCTCAAAGTAAAAACGATTGCCAACTCGACGGCTGTAGCCAATGCCTACGGGAATGTTGTTAATCACAGCGAGCAAGGCAATGCTTTTGTAGCTGCTGGCCTTGCGGCCGAAGAAATCAACAAAGATACCCTTTTTGCCCGCATCCTGGTCGGCAATAAAACAAAGCGTCGCTCCGCTGGAAGCAATGTCGCCCATAATCGGGGCAGCCCCTTTTTTGTCGATGATTTTCTGGCCGGCTTTTCTGCGAACGCCATACAAATAGTTGTTGATGAATTTATTATCGAGCGGCCGGGCAATGCTGTAAATATTAAATCCAAAAAGACCAAGCAAATAACCCATAATTTCAAAGTTGCCGTAATGAGCTGTGAGCATTAAAAGCCCTTTGCCCTGCTGCATAAGCCATTTGGCCTGCTCGGTGTTTTTATAAAACGAGTAATTTCGCCAGTTGTCCTTTTTGACCAGCCGTGGCATACTCAAAACATCAACAGCGAGCATAGCGAGATTCTCAAAACTTCTGCGGCCGGTCTGCTCAAACCACTGCTCATCTTTTTCGGGAAAACTGGCTCGAAGATTTTCCAATGCACGCTCGCGGCCTCCGCTATAATGCGTCCACAATAATCGGCCGAGAAAACATGCGAATTTAAGATTGGTTTCAATGCGAAAAAGATTGAGAAAGCTAATCAGAATGCGGAGCAGGATATAGCAAATCCAATCCACGAAAGGATTGTGTTTTTTCTTATGCCTTTTTCTTTTTCTCTGTTGGACAACCTCAGCCATAGCTGCTGATTTTATATGCAAAGCCGCTGTCGGTCAAGCATTACAGCGGAGGCACAAAACGGGACGAGTAAAATTAACGCAAACTAAGAACCTTTTTCAAAACTCAATTTCGCCGGCTTGCAGCCCTTTGGACTTGCCGGCAGCATCAGAGAAAAACCGCTGTATTTCAATACCGCTTGCTTTCTCTTCCTTTCTGCAAGCCGAAAAATCCGGCAATCTGCTCGAAAGCAGTTCTGAAACAGGCTCTAAGAAAGCGGCTGAATAATATCAACCTTCCCAGACTGTGCCAGCCGCTTTTTCATTTTAGCTGGATTGCTTGAGCGGCAAATCGCTTCTTCGCGGTCAATGTAACCCTTTGTACACATTTTGGCTATGCTACTGTCCATTGTTTGCATTCCAAGCTTGCTGGATGTTTCGATAATGTTCGGTATTTCGAAGATTCGATTGTCGCGGATGCAATTTCGAACAGCCGAATTACAAAGCAGTATTTCCGTACATGGAACCATTCCATACTCGTCGATTCGCCTGAAGAGTGTTTGCGAAACAACTGCCTCGAGAGTGTTTGCGAGCATTGTTCGTATCTGGTTTTGCTGATTAGCCGGATAAATATCTATAATTCGTTCGATAGTTTGAGCGGCATTGATTGTGTGCAGCGTACTAAAAACCAGATGGCCGGTTTCAGCGGCGGTAATTGTTGAGCTTGTGGTTTCCAAATCGCGCATTTCACCAACCATAATAATATCCGGGTCCTGTCGCAGTGCGTATCGCAGACCGCCGGCAAAACTCAGGCAATCGTCACCAACTTCCCGCTGCTCCACCATACTTGTTTTGTTTTGCAGAGCATATTCAATCGGGTCTTCAAGCGTGATTATGTGTTTACGATGCTTTGTATTTACAAGTTCCACCATTGCAGCGAGCGTTGTACTTTTTCCACTGCCTGTGTGTCCGGTTACAAGTACAAGGCCTCTCGGCATATCCGCAAATGTTTCGACTATGCCGGGCAAATGCAGCTCTGCCAGCGATGGAATTTCATTTGGAATGACTCGAAATGATATTGCGACAGTTTCTCTTTGATAGTGGGCATTACAGCGGAAGCGATGGTCATCATCGGTAGTTGTTGAAAAATCAAGGTCCCTGTTTTTCTCAAATCTTTCAAATTTTTCCAGTCCGACCATACTTAGTACCATTTTTTTTGCATCGTCATTTGTGACTAACGCATGTTCCAGATTTATTAGCTCGGTATTTTTCCTGATTACCGGCGGCATACCAACATTGATGTGAACATCACTTGCCTTCTTTGTGATTGCTTCCGTTAGTATAGTTTTTATATCTACCACGTTAAAGAACCTCCAAAAAATATTGATACAGAGTTAATTGTAGATTTTGTATATTGTTTTTTTTGTTTGTATTTATTTTTTCGCTCATTCCTGCACTATAAAACCTGGGGCTAACCGACGGAGGAGAGGGAGAGGAGATCGGACTAGCCCCATTCTACATGTATTCAATATGCAGCTTTATTTTAAGCAGCGTACAATTTTAAACCTCAATATAAATTTCTGCGTTGCAGATACAACAACGGCAATTTCAGTTTGTTGCTTTGTAAGAACAGTATTGCATTCAGAGCTGAAAAAATTATTAATAACATTCTTAAATACTCGTCATTTGTATGATGAAAATATCCAAAATCAGCACAGGTCAGAGCCAGCAAAAAAACTGTTACACAAAATACAATCAGAAACATCTTTGCTTTACTCATAAGTTTTTCCTCATCACAGGTGTAGCGAAAACTACTTCTTCTTCATAAGTTTTGTTTTTACCGTCGTTGTTTTGCATAATTTTCATATTGTTATATTAATGTTTTTGCTCGAACAATCCAATTGTGGTAACTACGTGATTTGCCCGGCAAATGGCCGATTTTCACTTATTTTTGCCATTCCTTGCAATAAATGCGCAGAAAAGTGGTGAAAAGTACGCATAAAAAAAAGCGGCACTAAAGATTAGCACCGCTTTGAAATATCGAGTTTTAAAACATTTAGCTGCGTTATGGTGTAATAGCACTTGAAGATGAACTTGAACTTCCGCCACCGCCGCCTGCTACTGCGATTCCACCGGCTGTAGCTCCACCTATTACACCTGCTGTGCCAAGGCCAACTCCGCCGATTGTAGCTCCACCTGCTATTCCGCCACCAACACCACCAACACCTCCGGCCAATGCTCCGCCGACAGTTCCGCCAGCGATTGAGCCGCCAATGCCAAAACCAGTACCCTGTGCACCAAGCAATCCTGAAGTTGGGCCAAAGACCATTCCAACTGGATTTACAGCACCTTCGCAGGAAAGAGCCGCACAAATGTTAGCTGCTTTAACTGCCTGGAGACATTCAACTGCTGCCCATCTCGGCAGGTCAGCTTGGTCTTTGATTTTCATCGCTTTCTTGCGCAGGCCAATTTTTTTGATGAGCTTTTCAAACTTTTTACCAATCCCTGTCAAATCAACCGCAACACCGGCTGCATCGGTTTTATAGGTTGCAACTTCGCTACGAAGCTTTTCTTTTTTGCCATTGATTTTTGTAGTTGCTTCAAATACAGAAATGCTCATATAAATGTCATCGATTTCGGGGCTGAAAAGATAAACAGTTCCGATTTTACATTTCACATCACCGGGCTCGCCATCGGCTGCGACGGCCTGAATCAAAAACGGCTGCGAAATCGCACGGACAGCTATCATATCACCAAACGCTTCGGTGGTCAGATTTATAGCTGTGAGTGTAAAGTTTATTTCACCAAGCGAAGCACTCAGCGGTGAAAGGTCGAAAGATTGTTTCCATGTTGTGCCAACGTTGGCCTTTGTAACCTGACTGATTGCAGGGACACATTGATTGTTAACGTTTTCAATAAATTTCATATCACCGCCGAGACCGGAAATATTTTTGGTCTGTCTGTCGAGAACAAATGACATTCCCTGCGGATTCTGACCGGCTGTAAGGTCGACGTTGTCTGCACTGATAAGATACTTTGCAAATTTGCCGTCCATCAAATCCTGTTTTTTTACCGTTACCATTGTTTCAACCTGACTGTTGAATTGGCCAAAGCCCTTATACTCCAGCAAGGATAACATTTTATAATACTCAAGGCTTTGTTCTTCAGCCATCGCCGGCGCAGAAGCAACAAGAACAACCGCCGCAATCAGAAAAAAAATCGCAGTAAGGCAAGAAACATTTTTACTTTTTAAAACTCTATTCATATTAAATCCCCTTTCGATTAATTTTAATTTTTTATAATAATAGCTGCCAAAATCAAAAATAAAAAAATTACAAAACCATCGTAATATAATGAATGATTCTTTTGACTAAGAATCGAAAATTACTTTTTCGGAATCAGCTTCTTTTGGAGAATCCCCTCTTGCGACTTTTATTGAAGAATAATCCATTTATACCAACAATACATTACGGTTTATACAATTATATTTATAAAGCTGTCAAACTATTATTTCTTTTTTTCAGAATAAACAGTTATGAATTTTCTGGAACTTTATCTCAAAAAGCGGTAGAAATCAAAAGATGCTTGTAGCACTTGGACAATTTAACGCTGTAGTTGGCGATTTGAATGGTAATTCAGAGAAGATGCGCAAAATTTATGACGAGGCATTGCGCAGAAATGCGGACCTGCTTTGCTTTTGCGAGTTGGCTGTTTGCGGCTACCCTCCTGAAGATTTGCTGTTCAAAGAGCATTTTTTGGCTGACAATCGGTTAATAGTTGAGAAACTCGCCTCTGAATTTACCGAGATTACCACAGTGGTTGGCTTTGCTGAGAGTCATAACGGCCACAATTACAATTCCGCAGCTGTTTTACAAAACGGCCGCATAGCCAAAATTTACCGCAAAGGCCGACTTCCAAATCATGGCGTTTTTGATGAGCAAAGATATTTTCAGGCCGGCACTGAGCCGGCAATAATTAATGTATCTGGAAATAATATAGCTATTACTATTTGTGCTGACATTTGGGACGTTGACTGGCTGGATGATTTTTTGAAAAATGCCGGACAGTTGCAGATGATTCTCAATCTTTCCTGCTCGCCGTTTCATACGGGAAAGGTCAAACGAAGGCAAAAAATAATAAGCAGCTGCGCAAAAAAATTCAATTGTGCGGTTTCGTATTGCAATCTTGTTGGTGGCCAGGATGAACTTGTTTTTGACGGGGTAAGCTGCTTTGCCGATTCGACTGGCAAAATAGTTGTAAAAGCAAAAGCATTCCAAGAGGACTTACTGCTCGCAGAAGTGACGGCAGCTGGAAGTGGTGTTCAGGTCAGAGCCGTAGAGCCATTGGCCGAGCAGCCGAGCGATTCGGTTGACGAAATTTATCGGGCACTCGTGCTGGGAACAAAAGATTACGTTGAAAAAAATGGCTTTGAAAAAGTTTTGCTCGGGCTTAGTGGCGGAATAGATTCTGCCTTAACAGCAGCTGTTGCAACTGCCGCAATTGGGGCAAAAAATGTAATTGGTATTACAATGCCAACACGATTTAATAGCAGCGAAACAATTGCTGATGCGGGGAAAATCGCAGAAAATCTCGGCATTGAATTCATGGCTATTCCAATCGAAACGGTGCTTGGACAGTTTGATGGTTCGCTGCAAAAAGTAGCCGGCTGGAATAGTGAAGGAGTTGGCTACGAAAATCTGCAGGCCAGAATTCGCGGAACAATTTTAATGTCGCTTAGTAATAGTACTGGCGCTTTGGTTTTGACAAGCGGCAATAAAAGCGAAACAGCTGTCGGCTACACCACGCTTTACGGCGATACGGCTGGCGGCTTTGCTGTAATAAAGGATGTTCCAAAAACGCTGGTTTACAAACTCGCTAAACACATAAACAAAATAAATGATAAGGAAATTATTCCCGCTTCGATTATAAATCGTCCGCCAAGTGCCGAGCTTAGAGCCAATCAGAAAGACACAGATTCTCTTTGCGATTACGACCTGCTCGATAAAATTCTCCTCGGCTACATTGAGCAGGATAAATCTGCAAAGCAGCTTATTAAATCCGGATTACCGAAAGAGGCCGTGAAAAAAATCATTTCGCTGGTCGATAAAAATGAATACAAAAGAAGGCAATCACCGCCCGGCATAAAAATTACGCCAAAGGCATTCGGCAAAGACCGGCGGCTGCCGATTACAAATCATTACAAACCTTAAAAAACTATCCTGTCATTGCGAGCGTAGCGAAGCAATCTAATTTCTAATCTTCACCTTCTTCAATGGCTGTTATTACGCCCTTTTTTGCGTGCAGATGAATCAGATGAATGTTCCGCAAATATATCAGCGTATTGAGTGAAAAGCCCAGCGTAAAAATCGGGTTCTTAATGTGAATCGAATAGCTGAGCAGAATTAAACTGCCCGCCAACGACATAAACCAGAAAGCTGTTGGAACGTGCGATTTTTTTTTGTATTCACTAACGAGCCACTGCAAAACAAATCGTCCGCCGAAAACGAGCTGGCCAATCAACGCAACCGTTGCCCAGATGGGGTCATTAACTATTTGTTCCGTAAACGCACTTCTGATAAATTCAATTATTGAATCAAGCATAGTTTTCTCCAAATTTAAGTAAACCAACTATTACATCATAGGGCAATTTCTGGTAAAATCAAACAGTTGGTAAATAAAATTAAGGATTGGCTCAAATGGTTTTATTGCGAAACAAAAAACTAACCATAACACTATTGGCGTTGTATTGGCCTGTGCTTTTTATTCTAACGCACGTGCCAATTCCAAAGCGTATGCTGGCAAATCTTGACACTTCCGACAAAACGCTTCATTTTTGTGCGTATTTCATTCTTGCGTTTTTAACCTGGCTTGCAATTGGCGCAGCTGGAAAA
>JAGLNB010000095.1 GCA_023139715.1 Planctomycetota bacterium
GCTGGCTGCAAAATCGACTAATTGTTGGATTGACAAGCGGCCTCGTTTTTCTGCTCGTCCCAGCGACCACACGCCGATTATCGCGGAATTTGATTTGTAAACTTAATTGAACTCCGCCTACGGCGGAATCAAACTGGGGAACCAGGATTCGAACCTGGAGTAACTGATTCAGAGTCAGTCGTGCTACCGTTACACTATTCCCCAATACTACTCTGCGAAGTATCCTTCATTTTCCGTAGTACTACGAAGAACTAAACTCGGCCATCATAGCTGTTTGGCTAAGTTGGCTTGCTACGTAGCACGAGTCCATTGGCGGTGATTGTAAATTATCTTCGCCGGATTGTCAATAATTTCAGCTCGGATACTGGTCAAACATATTTGCAATTGCGATATAATCTTCAGGTGAAAGTTTTTCCGGCCGAGCTTTGGGATTTATCGAGCAGCTTTCAAAAATTTCCAGCCATTTTTTGTTGTTTTCAAGTTTTCCTGTGGCCAGTTTTACGCAGCCACTTAGAGTTTTTCTGCGGTGGCACATTAGGAAACTCACTATTTCGCCAAACAGCTCCATATTTTTAATTTTGTCTGTTTTTTCTTTTTTGCGAACAAAGCTGACTATTGCCGAGGCGACCTGCGGCTGCGGCCAGAAAACTTTCGGCTTTAAAACTCTTATGATTTTTGTTTCGCCAGTTGCCGCAAGATAAATGCTGAGCGTTCCGTAATGTTTATTGTCCGGCTTGGCGGTCATTCGCTCGGCCACCTCTTTTTGAATTGTAACGTACATTTCATCAGCTGTTATTTCTGATTTTATGAGGTTCAGCATCACCGGGCAAGCTACGCTGTATGGCAAATTTGCCACGAGAAGCAGTTTGCCACTGAATTTGTTGCGGGCTTTTTCGATAGCACCGGTTACGACAGGATTCAAATTGTTTTTGTTTTTCAAAGCATCGGTTTGCAGAACCTGAACATTTTCTGCCTGGGCGAGTTGATTTTTTGTGATTTCAGCTAATGTGCTGTCGATTTCAACACTGATTACCTGTCCGGCTTTTTCGCTTAGGGCTTCGGTTAGTGAGCCGGTCCCGCAGCCGATTTCGAGAACTATATCGTTTTTGCCGATTTGCGCAGAATCGAGCAGCAGCCGCATCAGGTTAAGGTCTATTAAAAAATTTTGACCGAGCCGTTTATTCGGTTTAACGCCGGCTGCTTCGAGCAATTCCTGAATCTGTGTTTTAGTCTGCATAGTAGAATTTAGAATTGAGAATGGAGAATTTAGAATTAGCTTGTGTATTGTTTTTTCTCATTTTTAGTTTATTTACAAGAACGGGATTTTTTTACAATACTGGTGAGAATTGCTACCAACTCATTTGATTCTTCGGCTAAATCGTTCAACTTTTGAGCGGAAAGGATTTTGGTTTCTTTCAGGAGTCTGAGCCAATAATGTGTTTCTCTTGCTTCCTTGAGGGCAATATTACATTTAGAGATAAAATCTGCCTTGCTTTGACCTGCTGTTGCTTCTTCTAAATTTGCCCCTATCGATGTTCCTGAGCGTAAAAGTTGTTTGCCCAAGATTCTGCCGGCATTTTTTTGATTTACTAAAAATTGATATAGCTTGACGATTCTGCATGCAAACAGAAAAGTTCTTTTTTGAATATCTGTCTCTTTTGTTTTATTACCGTTCATTTTGTTTTTAATTCTACATTCTTAATTCTACATTCTAAATTTTTCTTCGTCTTTGTCATTTGGATTGCTGTATTTATTGCAGCGAGCATACTTGACGGATTAGCGATATTTTTGCCGGCAATATCAAAGGCCGTTCCGTGAGCCGGCGAAGTTCTGATTATTGGTATTCCAATAGTAACATTTACCGCTGTATCGAATGCTACCAATTTTACGGGTATCATTCCCTGGTCGTGATACATTGCAACTACCGCATCGAATTGGCCGTTTACCGCTTTCAAAAATAATGTATCCGCTGGAAACGGGCCTTCGCAATTTATTCCCTGTTCCTGAGCCAGCAGAATAGCCGGCGATATTATTCGCTGCTCCTCATCTCCAAACTGGCCGTTTTCGCCTGCGTGCGGATTCAGAGCCGCAACGCCGATATGTGGTTTTTCTATTCCGAAATATTCTTTAAGAGCTGTGTTCAATAAATCGATTGGCTCGAATACGCATCCGATTGTGAATTTATGCCGCACTTCAAAGAGCGCTTCGTGAATTGTTGCAAGTGCCAGTTTTAATGGCCCGGCGACAAACATCATTGCTTTTCGTATTGATTTACACCGGTCAGCGAGCAATTCGGTGTGTCCCGGCCAGTGGGCACCAGCCAGATTCCAGCTTTCCTTATTTATTGGAGCTGTTACGACTGCATCTACCTCGCCGACTTTTGCCGCATCGATAGCATCGAGACAGAATTTTATAGATGCCTCACCTGCCACCCGGCTTGGTTTTCTGAGCCACGGCTCGATGGCGTATTCATCATAGTCGGCTACGATTACTTTATTTGGATGATTTCTGCTGAATTTTTCGTGTTGACATCTTCCCCAGAACGGTTCGATTTCAGCTCTATCGGCGGCATAGACGAGTTGTTCATTCATTCCGAAGACGATGAATTTTGCTTGCTTTCGGATTTCGGGCTGGGCTAATGCTTTTACGATAATTTCTGCGCCGATTCCTGCTGCATCGCCCATTGTTATTGCGATTGTTGGCTGGGCGGTGAGCGAATTGTTATGGTTAGTATTGCTCATATTATTAAAATCAGAAGCCGAGCTCTTTTAGTTTTTCTATTGTCAGATTTTTTTTCTGCGGAAGAATAATTTCAATTTGTTTTTTTATTGTTTTTGCAACTATATCGATTTCGATATTTACACAATCGCCAATTTTCATTTCGCCAAGCGTAGTGCTTTTTAGCGTTTCGGGAATCACTGCAATACTAAAACTATCTTTATCAATATTTGCTATGGTAAGCGAAACGCCGTCAATGGCAACCGAACCCTTAATTACCAGTTGGTCGAGCAGGTTTTTGTCAGCTGAAAAGTTTATATTTGCGAACTGATTCTGCTTTTCGATTTTTTTTATTTTTGCCGTGCCGTCAATATGTCCCTGAACTATATGACCGCCGAGCCGGCCGCCGAGCCGAACAGCTGATTCGATATTGACTTTCGCTGCTGGCGATAATTTACCAAAATTGGATTTAGTCAGCGTTTCACCGCTTACGTCAAAATCAGCGAGATTTCCCGAAAGTTTGACAATAGTCAGGCAAACGCCGTTTACAGCGATGCTGTCGCCGATTTTACTATCATTGGCCAATTCGCCCAAATCAATGGTTAATAAGCACCCGCCGCCATTTTTGCGGATTGCCTTAACCG
>JAGLNB010000096.1 GCA_023139715.1 Planctomycetota bacterium
CGATTCCAAATGAGCCGAGATTACTCACGGTGATGCAGCCGCCCTGGAAATCTTCGAGAGTTAAATTATTGCTGTGTGCTTTTTCTATCAAATTTTTATTTTCACCTGCTATTTGAGCGATGTTTTTTTTGTTCACATCTTTTAAGACCGGCGCAACGAGTCCATCATCTACAGCTACCGAAAGCCCGATTCCAATACTGTCAGCCAGTATAATTGTCTTGCCATCGGTTTGGCCGAGCATAATTGGAAATTTTTCAAGACCTGTTGCCAGTGCCCGCATAATAAAATCGTTATAGGATATTTTTGGTTTGCCGGTTTTGTTCAGTTCCTCTCGCAGCTCAATAATTTCAGTAACGTCAGCTCTAACCGTCAGGTAGAAGCAGGGGATGTTGCGCTTTGAGAACAACATTTTTTCAGCGGTTATTTTTTGTAGTTTTGAAACCGCTATTTTTTCGCCGCTTCTGATTTGCGGTGTGATTTGCATCTGAGCAGCCGAGTTATCCAATGATATTTCCAAAGCTGTTTTTTCAGCTGTATTTTTTGCAATTTTGGCTTTTAGTGAATCGCTCGTTTTTTGGGAAATGATTTCATCTTTTTCGCCGAGCAGCATTACCACATCGCCTGCCTTAATTATTTGTTCTTCTTCGGCAATGATACATTTCACAAAGCCGTCCGCTGGTGATTCTATTTCGAGGCAGACTTTGTCGGTTTCCACTTCAAAGATGTTCTGGCCTTTTTGGACGTAATCGCCGAGCTTGACGGCAAATCCGACAGCCGTTGCTTCATTGGTTGTTTTGCCGAGCTGCGGCAATTTTACTTCTGTAGCCATTTACATCGCCTTTTATGGTTTACTTTGACTGATTTTAATCTTTAAAACTGCGGCAATTTTATCTGTATTTGTCAGATTTGGCAATTTATTTCGCCAATTGGCTTTATTAAATAATATAACAAAAAATTATTTGACTTTTCTGCCTATGGCAAATATACACATTATCTGGCGGGGGTTATTTATTTCTACAGAGTAAATCAGCCCAGGTATCTATAAAAGTGTCCGTGTTTTGTCTTTGAGGGGAAAGATGAGCATACACATTTTGATGGTTGAAATTCAAACGCTCAATGAGTGCAGGGCATTTTTTGCCTCAGCCAGACCACCACCGCAAATAACAAGAAATAGTTAAGGTTAGAATGTGCCTTTGTTAAAAAAGTTTTTTTTTACGCAACATTAAAATTAGGGGAGAAAACTATGAAATCTTTTATTTTGTGTCTTGTTTTAGTAGCGGTGATTTTTGTGATTCCCGCAGTGGAGGCCAATGCTGTCGGTGTGAAATGCGGCATCTGGAACTGTATTCCTTATTGCGAAGTATGGATTCAGTATACTGTATCGGGTGGCTGGGACCCGATAACTGAGGTATGGATATTTCCCGATAATATCTCTATAGATACAACAACGCCTCCCACAGATGATGCCCCATCAGAATTTGGCAGCTGGGCGTATGAATATGTTTACACATGTCCATTCGGAGTTTCTAAGCCGCTCGGCGGGGTCAAATGGTCAACGACAGGGCCTGGCCTTGATATGGGGGCAGACTACGATTGGGAGGCAAGTTTTCGAGCGTTCCTGCAGGGTTCAACCACCGATACATCCCACGATGTTTTCACTTATGATTCATCTACATCATCCTACACTGGCTATATGGATATGCCGTGTATTCCTGAGCCGGCTACGATTGCTTTACTTGGACTTGGCTGTCTTTTGATGAAAAAACGAAGGGCATAATAGCTTGAAGTTTGGCTATTGAAATCAAAAACCGGCTGTGGATTTTATTTTCTGCAGCCGGCTTATTTTTAGCGTACGAACTAATTACCAGTTTACTATGAGTTATACTGTTCACGATTGAATTTTCCCGTTTGTACGCGGGTAAGTAACTTAAAAATAAGCAGTTATGGTTTTGTTCGCGGACATTTACTACCCTGAAGGGTATAGTTTGCTGTTTTTGGCTTTACAGCTGGATTTAGAACTGCGTTCAAAAATGATTTTCTCTATGATAATTTTGCCCGATTTAGCTGTTGTTTTCTGATTTGCGTTCGTATTAGCTGCCGACAATAATTTCTTGCAAGTTTTGCTCTCCGTAGCTACCATTGGCAGATTGGCTTACTCGGCGGTGGGGCCGGATAAGTCATAATTGGAAATCCAATGTTAAAGGAGTAACGAAATGAAGGTATTACGCTGCCCTGAAAATCCTATAATTGGGCCGAAAGACGTAAAGCCATCAATGGACGGCTTTGAAGTTATTGGCACATTTAATGCCGGCGTTGCTCGCCTTGGAGGTGAAATTATCCTGCTGATTCGTGTGGCGGAAAAGCCGATAAGCGAAAACCCAAAAGTTGCATTGGCCGCTTTTTATGATGTAGCTGAAGGTAACGTCAGCTTAAAAGAATTTTCAAAAGATGATTCTGCCATTGATTTTTCCGACCCGCGATTGCTCGTAACGCCAGCCGAAACGTATCTTACTTCAATTTCGCATTTTCGTGTCGCTCGCAGTAAAGACGGCATCAAATTTAAAATTGAAGACAAGCCAGCCTTGGCTGCGGCAAGTAAATATGAATCTTTTGGTATTGAAGATGCCCGCATCAGCCAGATTGGCGATACATATTATATTAGTTACGTTGCGGTTTCGCCGCTTGGTGCAGCAACCTGCCTTGCATCTACAGAAGATTTCAAAAGCTTTAACCGTTATGGCGTAATTTTCTGTCCCGACAATAAAGATGTCGTGATTTTCCCGGAGAGGATTAACGGCAAATATTATGCGTTCCACCGTCCTATTTCGCCGCTGTTTAAGAGCTGTCATATGTGGATTGCCGAGTCGGTGGATATGAAGTGCTGGGGGAATCATCGCTATTTAATTGGGCTTCGAGACGGCCTCTGGGACGAGTCAAGGATAGGTGCAGGCACTGTTCCCGTGCGAACCGAAGCCGGCTGGCTCGAAATTTATCACGGAGTAGATAAAAATAATCGCTATTGTCTTGGCGCTGTTTTGACAGACCTTAGCCAGCCGTACAAAGTTATTGCAAGAACAGCCGAGCCGATTCTTCAGCCGCAAACCGATTATGAAACCAACGGCTTTTTTGCAAACGTGGTATTTACCTGCGGCCTGATTTGTGAGGATGGCAAATTGAAAATCTATTACGGCGTAACCGATACAGCTATTTGCTATGCCGAGTTGAAATTAAAAGACGTGCTGGATAAATTAGTTAACCAAATCTGAATCACTTGACATTTCTATGAACAATAAATCTTTGCAAACAAATCCTGAACCTGGCAGCGTTTCAATTTTTAGCCGTCTGTATTTATTTCTGGCTCGCCGTGCTTACAGCGTTATTATTTTCATGGCTTTATTTTGCACGTTGGCAGTAAAACTTTTTCATTCCAACAGGATGGGATTGCTCGGTGATTATTTCAGCTGGATTGCGGCAGATGTTGCAGTTCTGATTAGTGTTGAAATTATTTTTGCTGTTTTGTGTTTTCTTTTTCCCCGCAAACGGGTGATACTAACCGTTACCATAATTGCAGCTGTAATTTGCACATGGTCGGTAGTCAATGCCAGCTGGCTGGTACGAACGGGAACGCAGGTTTTGCCGCAGGTTCTCTGGCCGCTGGTTCGTGACCCTGTAAATTCATTTACCATAATCGGCGCAAATCTTGCCAAGATGCCGATTGCCGCCGTAGCTATTCTTGGCCCAAGTGCGATTGCTCTTGGTTTTTTCTTTTCGGTTCTCGCAAACCTAAAGTTGCCTCAATATAACCGCAGACGTTTTATGAATCGAATTGCTCTTTGTATTGCGGTTGTTGTGATTGCTTCTATGGCTCGTTTCACAGCGTGTAAAGTCGGTTCATCTCAGCCGGTTATGGCTGGTCTAAATTACAATTGCCAGTTGCGAGCAGTAACAAATTTTTTCAGCCGCAGCGACCGTTTGGCCAGAGCTGAAATTGCCAATGCCAAGCGAAAAATTCCATCTGCCGGCCAATTGCAGATTTCTTTAATTGAGCCGAATTCGCCTGCTGCAAATTACAATGTTGTTATAGTTGTTCTCGAAGGTGTTCAGTATCGCTATACTTCGCTTGCTGACAGGCAGGCCAATCTTACGCCGTATCTTGCAAGTTTAGCCAGCGGCGGTGCAGAATTTACCAATATGCGTTCTTCGCTTACGCATACTACCAAGACATTATTTTCCATTCTAACCGGCCGTGCGCCGAGTGGCTCGCAGGATTTAACCGAAGCGGTTCCGGCAATAAAGCCCTATGCGAGTTTAGCGACAATCCTGAAAGACAAATTAAATTTCCGTACAGCTTTTTTCCAGTCAGCCAAAGGTAATTTTGAATGTCGGCCGGGCCTGGTTAGCAATCTTGGCTTTGAAAAATTTTGGGCGAGAGAAGATTTGAATGCCCCAAATGCTTTCGTCGGCTATCTTGGCTGTGATGAATTTGCGATGCTCGACCCGATTGCCGAATGGCTCAATTCCGACAGCAGTAAAAATTTTCTGCTGACTGTTATGCTCTCGGTTACTCACGACCCTTATGAAGTTCCCGAATGGTTCGGCGAATCAGCAAAGGAGCCGAGCGCCCGTTACGAGCAGACTATTTTATATACTGACAAATTCATAGCGGCTTTCGACAGGATGCTCGGCGATTTGAATCTTTCTGGTAATACGATTTTTTGTATAGTTGGTGACCACGGCGAAGCGTTTGGCGAGCATAGTTTTCTCGGCCACGAACGAATAGTTTTTGATGAGGTTTTGCGAGTTCCGTTTTGTCTTCGTGCGCCGGGCTTGATTGCACCGGGTGTAAAAATTTATCAGCCGACAAGTTCGATAGACGTTACCCCTACATTGCTTGGACTTTTGGGTTTCGATGCTAACGGGGCTGGCTTTGATGGTGCTAATGCAATTTCGAATCTGCCTTTGGATAGAAAGGTATATTTTTCCGGCTGGATGCGGCAAAGTCCGACTGGCTTTGTTCAAGGCACTCAAAAATTCATATACAATCCTGCAAATAAAATAGTATCTGTGTATGATTTAGCCGTTGACCCGCTGGAGCTGGTGCAATTGGAGCTTGGCCAAAGCGAAGCCGAAAAAATCGCAGCTGATATTATTGGCTGGCGGAGAAGCAGTATTTTCAAGCCCGACCAAAAGCCGAGCGGTAAAACCACGCTTTTTGAAGATTGGCTTTGTCGCTGGAGTAATCGAATTTGCTCAGCCAAGTATCGACCAACAGCCAAATAAGTCGCAAAGCATTCTTTCTTGATTCTATGCCGAATTAACATTATCATAGCTGCCATGAGGATTCCTTTTACAAAATATGGTTTGCCGCAGGTGGTTATATTTCCTGCTGTTCTGATTTTCGCTATGCTTGGCTGTTTTGCGATTGGCAGATTTTCTCCAAATTGGCTGCTTATTCTTATTGAATTTATTTTGGCAGCTGTTTTGATTTGGGCTTTATCTTTTTTCCGAGACCCAAAAAGGGTTGCGGCTTCGGCTCCGAATTTATTATTGGCTCCAGCGGATGGCAAAATCGCTGACATTGAAATTATCGAAGAAAATGATTTTATTTACGGACGGGCACTTCGTATCGGCATATTTTTAAGCGTTTTTAATGTTCACATAAACCGCGCTCCGTGTAATGTAAAAGTTGAAAAAATTACATACAAGCCGGGCAAATATAAAAATGCGATGAGTCCGGCGGCCGGCAAAGTTAATGAATCGAATGCCCTGGCTCTTATTAGAACTGATGCTCCGCAGGACAAATTAATTGTTCGCCAGATTAGTGGAGCGATTGCACGGCGAATTGTATGCGGCTGCAAAGAGGGCGATAATTTGGCTGGCGGTCAAAAATTTGGAATGATAAAATTCGGCTCGCGAACCGAGCTATATGTTCCTTTTGGTGAAAATGTAAAACGGCTCGTTAAGATTGGCGACAAAGTAAAAGCCGGCTTAACACCGCTGGTGAAATACGAAATTTGAATTTAAGATTTTGAGTAAAGATACGAAAAATGCCGAAATTAAAAACACAAGCCGCTAAAAACAGTTTACTTCGCCGAGTTCGCCGGCAGCGGCTGAACTACATCGCAATTTTGCCTTCGTTAATAACAATTTTGAATGGCGTATGCGGTTTTGCGGCGATTGTTTTTGCGGCTGAAGGCGCCACATCCGGCCGGAATTTTTCCTACCACAAACTTGAGCTGCCGTACTTTGCGATGAGCGGCTATATGATTTTGCTGGCAATGATAGCTGATATGATTGACGGCCGCATAGCGAGAATGAGTAAAAATACATCGAGTTTTGGCGGCCAGCTCGACAGCTTATGCGATATTATAAGTTTTGGAGTAGCGCCTGCATTTTTAATGCTGAAGGTTCTTGAATATCATCTTTCCGGAATCGCAGATGCAAGTCCATTTTTGTTGAGTTTTCTTGAGCGTTTTGTCTGGTTGACGGCTGCGGCTTACTTAAGTTGTTCGGCAATTCGGCTGGCGAGATTCAATGTGGAAAACGAAGAAGACGAATCATCTCATATGAGTTTTGTTGGCCTTGCCACACCTGCGGCAGCCGGCGTAATAGTCAGCTTGATAATATTTCATCAGGAAACGCTCAGTAATCTGGCGAGTGAAAATACTACGTTACAGCTTGTTTTTAAGAATGCAATTATTTATGCTCTGCCGTTTTTGACGATTGGCCTGGCGATTCTAATGGTGAGCAGAATAAGGTATCCGCATGTTTTGAACCAGTACATAAAAGGAAAAAAACCATTTGCTCATCTTATGAGGGTGCTGCTGTTTCTCGGCCTGATTATCTGGAGCAGGCAGGCGGCGTTGGTTTTGATTTTCTGCGGTTTTGCAGCGAGCGGATTCGTAAAATGGTTTTACTATAGAGTAATTCGCAAAAGCACCAAGGCCAGCCAACCGGCAATGGAGCAGGAAGAAAACGACTAATTGTAAATCTTGTAAAATAGTTCATTTGCAAAAAAGGCAAAAGAAATGAAAAACGATAAAGAGCTGTACGCCAGTCCGCTTGTTGAAAGAAATGCTTCGAGGGAAATGTCATTGCTTTTTGGGCCGCAGAAAAAATTTGGTTCGTGGCGGCGGCTGTGGCTGGAATTGGCGAGAGCTGAAAAAGAGCTTGGTTTGAATATAAAACAAAATCAGTTGGACCAGATGGCTGCTCATCTTGACGATATTGATTTTGCAAAGGCCGCCAAATACGAAAAGAAGTTTCGCCACGATGTAGTTTCGCACATTCACACATTTGGCGAAGCTGCCCCAAAAGCGGCGCCGATTATTCACCTCGGCGCAACGAGCTGCTTTGTGGGCGACAATGCTGATTTAATAATTATGCGAGATGCTCTTGATTTAATCGCCGCTAAATTAGCTGGCATAATAGATTTGCTCGGCAAATTTGCAAAAAAGAATCGCTCTCTTGCAACGCTCGGCTTTACTCATTTTCAGCCGGCTCAATTAACCACCGTTGGCAAAAGGGCTACGCTTTGGTGTTATGATTTTGTTTCAGATTTGAATGAAATTGAGCATCGCCTTGCAACCCTTGGCTTTAGAGGGGTCAAGGGAACCACCGGAACGCAGGCCTCTTTTCTTGCACTTTTTGACGGCAATTCAAATAAGGTAAAACGGCTCGACAAAATGGTTGCTAAAGCATTTGGTTTTGAAAATCTTTGCGCAGTAACCGGCCAAACGTATCAGCGAAAAACCGATTCGCTTGTGGTAAATTGTTTATCTTCAATTGCTCAATCGGCTCACAAATTATGCAACGACATTCGTCTGCTTAGCAATTTGAAAGAGCTTGAAGAACCGTTTGAAAAAAGCCAGGTTGGCTCATCCGCAATGGCTTACAAACGAAATCCTATGCGGTGCGAAAGAGTTACAGCCCTTTCAAGATTGATAATCAGTTTATCTTCGAGTCCGCAAATGACAGCCGCCGAACAGTGGCTTGAAAGAACGCTCGATGATTCAGCCAATAGAAGGGTTGTGATTCCAGAAGCGTTTTTAGCGACCGACGGCATATTGCAAATCCTTACTAATGTTCTGGGCGACCTTGTTGTTTATCCGAAAGTAATATCATCTCACATTACCGCTGAACTGCCGTTTATGGCTACTGAAAATATCTTGATGGCTGCGGTAAAAGCCGGAGGCGACAGGCAAAAACTTCACGAAAAAATCCGCCAGCATTCGCACGCTGCTGCCGAGCAGGTTAAAAAGTTTGGCAGGCAAAACGATTTAATCAGCCGATTGAAAAGCGATGCCGATTTTAGCAAAGTGGATTTCAAAACGGTTCTGAATCCGAAAAGTTATATTGGCCGAGCAGCTGAGCAGGTCGATGAATTTTTAGCCGAAGTTGTAACGCCTGTCCGCAGAAAATATCGTAAAAAACTAAAGGAAGCGAAAAGTGTAAAGTTGAAAGTGTAAAACCATAGCGTAAAATTCAAAAGTTTTAAACTTTGAATTATGGTTTTTAGTTTTTGGTTTTAAATTTTAAGGTTGAATTATGACCAGAGAAGAATTAATCGAAAGAATCAAACAAACTGCTTATCTCGAAGGTGATTTTACACTTCGCAGCGGCAGAAAAAGTAAATACTATCTCGACAAATATCTTTTCGAGACCTGCCCGGATATTTTGAAAGCGCTCGGCGAAGAATTCGCAAAATATGCTGCAAGTGATGTTACTTTAATAGCCGGAGCAGAACTCGGCGGAGTGGCACTCGCTGCTGCCACTTCAATTGAAGCAAATTTGAATTGGCTGATTATTCGTAACAGTAAAAAGGGCTACGGAACAGGTAAAATGGTCGAAGGTGTTTTGAAAAAAGGCGATGTCGTTTTGCTCGTGGAAGATATTGCCACTACCGGAGGCCAGGTTTTGGAAGCTGCCAAAGTTATTACCGCCGCCGGAGCGAAGGTTAGTAAAATCGTTTGTGTAATTGACCGCAAAGAAGGAGCGAGAGAAAACATTACTTCAGCCGGCTACGAATTTGAGAGTATTTTCACAAAGGCCGACCTCGGCATAAAAGATTAAAACTTTTCGAGCAACGAAATGATTTTTTCTGCAATTGCTGCTTTATCTGCTTTTGCGATTTTTTGCCATTTTCCATTTGGTGTTTTTATTTCGACAGCTGCTTTTTCAGCTCCGATTGAATCAGGCGAATTGGCAATTATTAAGTCGAGGTTTTTTTCTTTCAGTTTCTTTTCGGCATTTTTTCGCAGATTTTTATCTTCAAGTGCAAAGCCGACAACAATTTGGGTTTTGAGTTTTTGTTTGCCAGCCCAAGAAAGAATGTCAGTTGTTGGTTTTAATTTCAGGATTAAATCGCTTTTTGATTTTTTAATTTTTGTTTTTGATTTTTTAATGGGCGTGTAATCAGCAACCGCTGCGGTCATAATCAGGCAATCACACTTTTGGAAATTTTCCTTAACGGCTTTGAACATTTCAGCGGCACTTTCCACGCCAATAAAATCGACTCCGATTGGCGGCTGCAAATCCGATGAACTAATCAGAGTTACTTCATGCCCTTTTTTGATTGCTGTTGCTGCGAGTGCATAGCCGGTTTTTCCGCTGCTTGCATTTGAAATAAAGCGGACAGAATCGATGTATTCCCTTGTCGGGCCGGCTGTGATTAAGAATCGCATTTTTTATTGCTCTTTGCTGCTGTTTTTTATAATCGCTTCGAGAATTTCTTTCGGCTCAGCCATTCGGCCAATGCCATCGTCCCCGCAGGCGAGTCGGCCAGTTCCGGGCCCGACAAATTCAAAACCCATCTCTTTTAGCGTTTCCACATTTTTTTGAACAGCCGGATTTTGCCACATATTACTATTCATCGCAGGGGCAATCAAAACCGGTTTGCCGAAAGCTGCACAAATAGTTGTGCTGAGCAGGTCATCGCAGAGGCCGTTTGCGATTTTCGCTATAATGTTTGCAGTTGCCGGAGCCAAAACAACAATATCCGCCCACTGCGAAAGATTTATGTGGCCGATTTTATATTCATCGCTCGTGTGCCACATTTTTGTAAAGACCGCTGAATTTGTAACTGCCTCGAAACTTTTAGCTCCGACAAATCGACGGGCGTTTTTGGTCATAATTGTTTTTACTGCTGCTTTGGCTTTTGTAAGTTTGCTCGCCAGGTCAACAGCTTTGTAAGCGGCGATTGCACCGCTTACACCCAACAAAACATTTAATTCAGCGATATTATAGTTTTGTTCCATTTTACTTTTCTTTATCGTCCGGCTCATCGCCGTAATCTATGACGATTTTATCCTGCATTATTTCTGTTATAACAATTTCGAGAGGGGTTTTTCCGCTTGTATCTTCTATTAACGGCCGGGCACCTTTTGTCAATTCAGCCAGCCGTCTTTGTATCAATGCCGTTAATTTGAATTTGCCGCCGACCTTATTGATTAGTTCGGTGTTCTTCAGCTCGTTTATCATTTTTTCTTCTCCGGTATTTTCGTTTTTATTACAGCTTGTAGTTAATCCTGAACAATTTGCATTACTTCTTCCAGTGCCTGACTCAAATCGTCGTTAATTACCATATGTTTATAAGATTGCCAGGCGGCTGCTATTTCAAAGCCAGCTCCGTTTAGCCGTCTTTCAGCGGCCTTTGCATCTTCTCGCCCTCTGTTATTGATTCGCGAGGTTAGTTCCTTTTGCGTTGGCGGAAGGATAAAAATCATCTCCGCATCGGGATAAAGTTTTTTAACTTTTTCTGCGCCTTGAACATCTATTTCCAGAATTATATTTTTTCCTTCGCCAAGTGCCTCGTCAACTTTATCTTTTGGCGTTCCGTACAAATTCCCAAAGACCTCAGCGTATTCCAGCAATTCTCCGTTATTGATTTTTTTCTGAAACTCATCTTTTGTTACAAACCAATATTCTTTGCCGTCAACTTCATCTTTTGCTTTTGGCCGGCTCGTAACTGAAACACTCAAATAGGCATTGTCCATTTTTTCTATCATTTGTTTACAGATAGTACTTTTACCTACTCCTGACGGGCCGCTGACCACGATTATTTTGCCTTTTTTTGTATCCTGCACTTAGCTGTCTCCTCTTGTAATCTGTTGCGTAAAGGGCGAACTTACTCGACGTTTTGCACTTGCTCTTTAATTCTGTCTATACTGCTTTTTATATTGACTACGCTTTGAATAATTTCAATATCTGAAGCTTTACTTGCGATTGTGTTTGCTTCTCTTAGCATTTCCTGTGTAATAAAATCCAGCCGCCTTCCGGCCTGGCCGTTTTTTTCGCAGCTTTCAATAAACTGTTTTATGTGCGAGCCAAGACGTGAAATTTCTTCAGAAATATCCGAGCGGTCGGCAAAAACAGCCACTTCTCTTGCGAGCGTTTCCTCGTCAAGTTTGAGTTTTGCTTCAGCGAGAAGTTTGTTTACTCTGCTATTTAGTTTTTTCGCATACTTAATCAAAACACCATCGCTTCTCGCTTGTATTTTCTCTAATTCTTCTTCTATTACGCCGCAATTACTATACAAATCAGCAGCGAGTGATTCGCCTTCTGTAGCTCTCATTTGTTTTAGTTTTTCTATCGCTTCATGCGTAATACTTAGCACTTTGTTTCTTACCTTTTCGGCAACTTCTTTATCCGGAATTCTCGGCCTGGCAATGCCCGGCAAAGTTAGTATTCCTGTCAGGTCTATTGTGCAATTCGCGTCAAAGGATTTTGCTATCTGTTCCAGGCGGCCAACTATAATCCGCATAGCCGGCTCATCCATAGAGTAAGCGGTGCTTACCGGAATATTTTTCAACTCCAGCACATAGTTTATCGTGCCGCGAGACAAATTTTTTCGCAGAAGCGCTTCAATTTCTTCCTCAAGAAACGCTGCTGAATCAGGCAGTTTTACTCTGGCTTTGAAATAGCGATTATTGACCGTTTTAATCTCAACCGCGTATGTTACGCTATCAAGCTGGCCGCTTGCATCGCCATATCCAGTCATACTATGTATCATATCCACATCCCCATAATCTAAAACAAGAAATTGCTGCGTTTTAGATTCGTAATTCTAAATTTTAAATTTTGCTTTCTATTCCATTTCGTTTACGTCTGTCATTACATCAGCAACTGCCGGCTCATCCGGCATCTGCTGGGCCTGTTCTTCGTCCGGCATTTCTTGCTGCTGTGCTGCCGGCTGCGATGAGTTGTAATCGCTGATGGTCGGCCTATAAAATTTTGCCATCAAAACAGCAAGAAGCAAAAACACAGCTACCAGCATAATTGTTGCCCATGTTAAAAAGTCTCCGGTTTTGGTTCCGAGGACTCCGCCGGCTGCTCCGCCGCCAAAAGCCGAACTTAAACCGCCGCCTTTTCCCTTCTGAATCAGAATAGTCAGAATCAGCACTATTGCGCACAAGATAAAAAGTGCCGCAACAACTTTCATAATAAAAGATACAGCCAATATTGGTAGAACCATCATTATTCACCTCTTAATTGTTCGTTGTTTATTGACAAGAATTTTTATACAGCTGCTGCAATCATTGCAGAAAAAGAATCAGCTTTTAAGCTCGCTCCGCCGACCAGTAATCCGTCTATGTCTTTTTGAGCCATAAGTTCAGCGGTGTTTTCCGGCTTTGCCGAGCCGCCGTAAAGAATACGTATATTTTCAGCGATTGTTTCGTCATATATTTCGGCAATTAGTTTTCTTATAAAACTGTGTGCCTCTTGTGCCTGCTCGCCTGTTGCGGTTAGTCCCGTTCCAATCGCCCAGACCGGCTCATAAGCCAGCGTTACAGCTGAAACTTTTTCAGCGGTTAATCCAGCCAGACCTTTTTTAATCTGCTCGGTTAAAACCTCGAAAGTTTTTTCAGCTTTTCTCTCTTCGATTAATTCGCCAATGCAGAGCACAGGCAAAAGTCCGCCGTCTATTGAAGCTTTCACTTTTTTATTTACTATTTCGTTGGTTTCGCCGATTACGTGCCTTCGTTCCGAATGGCCGCAAAGGGCATAAACACATCCAACGTCTTTCAGCATTGCAGAACTTATCTCGCCCGTGAAAGCTCCTTTTTCTTCAAAGTAAATATCCTGTGAGCCAACAGCGATTGGTGCTTCGGCGGCTTTGGCCACTTGCTGCAAATATACAAATGGTGGAAATACAGCAACGTCAACTTTGGAACTATTGGCTTGTGCTGCATCTTTTATTCCTTTGACAAGTTCTACGCCGCTGTGATTGTCAGTATTCATTTTCCAGTTGCCTGCTACAAATGCTTTTCTCATAAAAAAAAATCTCCTGTTTTGCTAAGTGCATCTCGTTTTTTGGCTTAAAGCCAAATACCTGCCGAGATACGAGTATTAAATTAATTCTGTTGCTTTTGGAAAACTGCCGAGCACTGAAAGTTGCAGACAGTGTTTGCGAACTTCATCCAATCCGTCCTGGATTTTTTTATCTTCTCTGTGGCCGAGTAAATCAACGAAGAAATAATATTCCCATTGCCGTTTTTTGCTTGGCCGCGATTCTATATTCGTCATATTTATATTACAGCGTTTGAAAACATCCAGCACATCGGCTAGCGCTCCGGCTTTATGAGCGGCGCTGAAAAGTATAGCTGTTTTATCTTCGCCAGTTGGCTTTGCGTCTTCTTTTGCAATTACGAGAAAACGTGTTATATTATTTGCGGCATCTTCCACGTTTTCGCAAATCACTTTTAAATCATAAAGCTCAGCTGCAATGACCGAGCCGATTGCTGCGGCTTGTGGTTCAGCTGCCGCTAGTTGAGCTGCTTTTGCGCTTGAAGCGGTCGGAATAATCTGGGCTTGCTTGAAAGTTGCGCTCAGCCAGTTTCGGCATTGAGCGAAAATTTCCGGCTTGGAATAAATCTTTTCAATTTTTTCCAGCGGACAGTTTGCCAAAAGATTATGGTGAATTGCCATCAGTACTTCCGAGCAGATTTTCACATCCGAATCGATTAGTGCATCAAGCGTTTCAATTACGCCTCCTCCGGTTGAATTTTCGACCGGCACAATCGCTAAATCACAATGCGATTTGCTAACCTCGCTGAAAATACTTCTAATGTCAGCCAATGATTCGTATTCGACGCTTTGGCCGAACTTGAGCATGGCCGCTGTATGACTGAAACTGCCGGCCGGGCCGAGATAGCCTATTCGCAGCGGTTTTTCCAATGCGAATGAGCCGCTCATCAATTCCCGCCAAATTCCTGCGAGGCATTTATTGCCGAGAGGGCCTTTGTTTTCTTTTGTGATTTTTGCCAATACTTCTTTTTCTCTATCCGGAGCGTAAATCGCAGAGCCGGTTTTATTTTTTAGCTTACCAATTTCAATCACGAACTGCGCACGGGCATTGAGCAGCTTTATCAGCTCGCTGTCGATTTTATCAATACTATTTCTTAACTCTTCAAGAGACATTTTACTTTTCTACTTCCAAACCCAACACTTAATATCTACAATCTACCTAAGATTAGATTTCCGCAAAATAATTTTGCATTGGCATCGGCGAAAACATTATGCAGAACCGCTATACTTAACACGTTTTTTTAGTAGAGTCAATCAATTTGGCTCATTTAGGTAGGATTTTTGAACTGTCTGGAGAGCTGGAAATGGAAAGAAAGCTGAAATACACGATTTTTCCGACCGAATGGGGCTATTTTGGACTTGTAGGCACTGATAATGCCATTTTGCAATCTTTTTTGCCAATAGCAGAGCGTCAGCTGCTCAGGAATAAAATTTTAACTGATTTCCATTTTATTTTGCACGAAAAAGACCTTTTCAAATCGGTTCAGCAGAAGGTAGTTGCTTATTTCGAGGGTGAGCGCATCGATTTTGGTGCTGATATTGAAATTGAATTGTATTTGGACAGCTTTTTTACTAAGCAGGTTTTGGTTGCCTGTCGTGATATTGCTTTTGGCCAAACGCTGACTTATTTGGACATTGCCAAACGGCTCGGCAAGCCGCGAGCAACGAGGGCGGTGGGGACGGCGTTGGCTAAAAATCCGCTGCCTTTAATTGTACCCTGCCACAGGGTGCTTCGCAGCGATGGCCAAATCGGCGGTTTTTCCGCTGGCGGCGGAGCTGAAATGAAAGCGAAACTATTAGAGCACGAACGCAATGTGTAGGGTAGCTCTAATAATTGCTTTTGAGCGACAGGTAGAAAATTTTTGATTTCTGACAAGGAAGACAAATGAGCCTTATTAGTGGATAAGGCGGCTTTTGTCCGATGCAGGCCAGAATCAAAAATCTTCGCATGTTCGCCAAAATGAATTTTTAGAGGTTCCCTGTATTATTCCATATGAACTACGCGGTTTTCACGGTCAGCATCAAGCGAGGCCTTTTTAATAACGTCATAGAGTTTTCGCGGCTTCGTCATTTTTGCAAAGTCAAATGTTGGGTCGGTTTTGTCGGTTGTGATTAGGCCGACCGTGCCGATTCCGAAAACGCAGTCGAGCAAGCTCCTCCGCATCTTCAAATCGACCACACGGAACATATCGATATTATCAACACGCCTGTCGAGTACGCCTCTATTCCATTCGATTCTTGCGGTTGTAACTTCGTAGTGGGTCATTTTCAGCCGAATCACTTTCAGCAGCAGAACCAGAAAAACCATAGCTATAATTGCTATGCTAATAATAATCCTGAGTTTACCAGCGAGCAGAAGCTGGCTTTCGGTGATTTCAGTTTCGATGAGCCCTATGAGTGTATTTTCTATGGGAAATTTCAGCAGGAGGCCGGCCCCCGCAACGAAAAACGCACCCTTAATAACCGCTCCAGCCATTGCCAACAAGGAGGGCTTGCCTTGAAAGAGGATTGTTTCGTCATCTTTTTTTGCTGAATCTTCTGCGTTTTGGTTTTCGCTATTGAGAAACTCTCTACAGAATCTGCACTTTAGAGCTGCCACCTGAATCGTTTCACCGCAGAGTGGGCATTGTTTTGTTTGTAGTTTTTCATCTGCCATAGATTTTATATCGGAAATATCCAGCTGATTTGAGCAGGCGATTTCGGATTCAATTTGTTTAATCGCTGATTCCGCTGAACATGGTGAGCTTGTCGAACCAGATTACACAGATTAAAAGACAAAAAATTCAGTTTAGCCCCCAGGTTTATCCTG
>JAGLNB010000097.1 GCA_023139715.1 Planctomycetota bacterium
CCAAAAATTGCAGACTATCCTTTCACTACGCTTGAGCCGGTTCTCGGAATCGTTGCTCTAAGTGATTTTCGTCGATTTGTTATGGCTGACATTCCCGGCCTGATTGAAGGGGCACACATCGGAACCGGCCTGGGATTTGATTTCCTAAAACACATAGAAAGAACTCGTATTATTGTGCACATCCTTGATATAATGCCAAACGTTGGCTCAAGTGCTGTTGAAAATTACAAAACCATTCGCGGCGAACTGGAGAAATACAGCGAAGAACTTGCCAAAAAGCCGGAAATAATTGTAGCCAATAAAATCGACCTTGACCCAACCGGCGAAATAGTAAAAGATTTAAAAAAAGAGCTTGGCAAAGAAATTTATCCGATTTCAGCTGTAACCGGCGACGGCATCACGCAGCTGAGCGAACTGTTATGGCAAAAAGTCCAGGAAAATAAAAAATAACGAGATACAAAATTATGAATATAATTGCGATAGACATTGGAAACACAAATACGGCAATCGGCTTATTTCTAAACGATAAAGAAGATTCAATAAAAACAATTGCAAATGATTCACAAGCGGAACTGACAAAGCATATCAATTTCTGCTGGCAGAAAATTCCTGTCATTAAAAATTCAAAAGAGAAAAAGCGAGATGGCGTTATTGTTGTAAGCTCGACCAAGCCGGCTGTAACAAAACTTATTCGCAAAATTGCCAAAGATAATCTCGATGAAAAAATTCTGCTAATTGGCAAAGACATCCCACTTCCGATTAGTTTATGGGTGGATGAGCCGGACAAAGTCGGCACTGACAGAGTTGTTTCTGCTGCTGCAGCTTACGATGTTGTTGGGGATGCAGTGATAGTTGCCGATTTTGGAACAGCTGTTACGATTGACCTTGCCGATTCAAACGGCATTTTTCAGGGCGGCGTAATTTGTCCCGGCTTTGAAATCAGCGCAAAAGCATTAAAGGATAATACCGCTCAACTGCCGCAGGTAAAAGTTGCGAGGCCGGATTCACCTTACGGCAAAAATACAACTGAAGCTATAAATTGCGGCCTATATTATTCTGCAGTTGGTTTGCTTGAAGAGATACTACGGCGTTATGCAGAAAAAATCGGCAACTGGCCGCAGACAATTCTAACTGGCTCAGCTGCAAATGTTATAAAAGACGATTGTGAATTTATAGATTCCTGGGTTCCAAATCTTGTAATTAAAGGCATCGTCCTTACATATAAAAAATATATCGAAGAAAAAGCAAATACATAAACACAAAAATCTATTTTGGCTTTTCAATATACTTCAAATATGGATTCCAAATCAAAAACGAGCAACAAGCAACGCTTGTCTGCCGTAGCTTCAGCGAAGGCGGAAGCGACGAGCAACGTAATTGCAGCAGTTATGACCGGCAAAGGAGCTGGCGCAATATCAACTATCGGGGTCTTTGGCAAAAAGGCCGAAACCGTCATACAAAAAATCTTCATCCCTTCAAAAAATAATCAATCACAATTAAAAACAGGCCGTGTTTTGCTCGGCACAATTAATGACGGCAGCGAAATTATCGACCAGGTTACAATTGGCTGCGAGGCAAATAATTGCTACGCTATAAATTGTCACGGCAATCCTTTGATTGTCGAAATGATTATGCAGCTGCTCAGCCAAAACGGCGTAAAACTAATAACTGCGAAAGAACTTTTAATAAAAACATTCTGCCAGCAGGAAAATTTAAACACCATCAAGCTGGAATCAAAGTTGGCTCAATTAAAAGCTGCAACAATTGAGGGAACTAAAATAATCGCAAATCAGGTTGATTTTGGCCTTGCTAAAACCGCCGCAAGTTGGCTGGAAAACATAAATGATTTACAGCTTGATGAAATAAAAACGGAATGCGAAAAAATTCTAAAGGCAACTCAAACGGCTAAATTGATTATGTATGGCTGCAAAATCGCTATAGTTGGCCAACCTAATACTGGAAAAAGCACACTGCTGAATTGCCTTTGCGGCCGCCAAAAAGCGATAGTAACTAATGTTAGAGGTACAACTCGTGATTGGATAAGTGCCACCTGTAAAATCGGCTCCCTTTCGGTAGAACTGTTCGACACAGCCGGTCTGGACGAGAAACTTTCGGTTTTGGAAGAAGCTGCACAAAAAGAAACCGTAAATATTTTAAGACAAGCTGATTTGGTTTTATTTGTTTTGGATGGTAGCGAATCAATAGAAAAAATCGATAAAAAAATCCTCGATGAAATTTCCGGCAAATTAGTTCTAACTGTTTTGAATAAATCCGATTTAAAATTTCAGCTCGAAATCGGCAAATTGCCTCCAGTATTAAATAACACCGTTAAAATAAGTGCAAAATTAGATACTGGAATTGATGAGCTTAGAGAAAAAATCCTTAAATTGGCTGGCACTGATAATTTCGATTTGCGACAAGCGGTTTGCACAACAACTCGGCAGGAAAATTTATTGATACGATTAACTAATGCAAAATCAAAAGATATTGGGGGGGCAATTATAACAGAGTTGTTAAACGCTCCGTTGAGTGTATAATCTTTTAATATGACCGCACAAGACAAAAAATTAACTCCTGCAATGAAGCAGTTTCATCACTTCAAGCAGAAATACCCTGATGCGATATTGTTTTTTCGCATGGGCGACTTCTACGAAACTTTTTATGAAGATGCCAGAATCTGCTCGAAAGTTTGCGGCCTGACTTTAACCAGCCGCAGCAAGGGTGAAAATCCAATTCCGCTGGCTGGAGTGCCCTACCATGCGGTTGACGGCTACATAAAAAAAATGCTGCAAGCCGGCTACAAAGTCGCAGTTTGCGAACAAATCGAAAATGCCAAAGACGCAATAGGCGTTGTAAAACGTGATGTTGTGCGAATCATAACAGCTGGCACATTAACTGACGATACATTGCTTGATGCGAGAGAGGACAATTTTCTCTGCTCGGTCTGGCTCGATTCAAAACAGGCGGTTCGACTAAGCTCACCGCAGGCAGCAATCAGCTGGGTTGACATTTCAACCGGCCATTTTTTCGTCCAGCATTTGCCGGAAGAAAATTTGCTCGATGAACTTTTGCGATTATCACCAGCTGAATGTCTTTTGCCCGACCGGCGCGGCGAATTATTTGAAGCCGAAACTAAAAAACTTGCCAAAAGTATTTCGCAATTGACCAACTGCATAATAACCGAAAGGCCGCTTTGGTACTTCGATCCGTACCAGGCAAAGCAGCGTTTATTAAAACATTTCGGCACAACTACTCTGGAAGGCTTTGGCATTGGTGATGGCGATGATTGGCTCATCCCGCCGGCTGGAGCTATTATTGAATACTTAAATGAAACGCAAAAAACCGCCCTCGGCCATATTTCGAATATCAAAAAAATCAGCCGCGAAAAATTCCTGCAAATCGACCAGACTTCTCTGCAAAGTTTGGAGATTTTGCGAACGATTCGTTCGGAAGGAAAAAAGGGCTCACTTTTGGATTGCCTCGATTCAACGCTAACCGCGATGGGAGCGAGGATGTTCAGGAGCTGGCTGTGTATGCCGCTTAATAATCTCGGAGCAATAGAACTTCGTCAGGACACAATCGAGGAATTAAAAGATGACGAAATAAAATTGGCCAAAATTCGCGGACTTCTCTCGAACGTCTGTGATACGGAAAGAATTGCAGCTCGGCTCACAACTTCAAGGGCAGCGCCTCGGGATTTACTGGCACTGGCGGCCACACTTCGGCAAGTGCCGATTCTGCGGGAAATTTTGCAGCAGTTCACCGCTGATTTACTGATTCAATTAGCTGACAGTTGCGATAGTATGGACGAATTAGCTGTTCTTCTTGAAGCGGCAATCGAGCCGAACAGCCCCAGCCATTTTCGAGATGGCGGCGTAATAAGATGCGGCTTTTCTGAAAAGCTCGACGAACTTCGCTCCATCTCCAGAGATGGCCAAAGCTGGCTTGGGAATTATCAGAAAACTCAGGCGGAGCTGACTGGAATTGCGAATTTGAAAATCGGCTACAATAAAGTTTTTGGCTATTACATTGAAGTAAATCATTCCGCAGCTGAAAAAGTGCCGGATAATTACATTCGCAAACAAACCATAAAAAATGCTGAGCGTTACATCACCGATGAATTAAAAAATTACGAAGGCAAAGTTCTTTCAGCAGATGAAAAAGCAATCGAGCTTGAACTCGAACTTTTCGAGCAGGTTCGCAGCCAGGCAACACAATACGTTCTGCGTATGCAGAAACTCGCCGAAGTTTTGGCAGATTGTGATTGTCTCTGTTCGCTCGCATTTCTGGCAAGACGGCGTAATTACATCCGTCCGAAATTAACCAGCACAGGTGAGCTTGAAATAATCGAAGGCAAACACCCCGTACTTACCGAATCTCTGCAAGCCGAATTTGTGCCGAATGACATTGAACTGGGCAGCGACTTTGGCGATTGTTTAATTATTACAGGCCCAAATATGAGCGGCAAAAGTACATACATTCGGCAAACCGCCCTGCTTGTTTTAATGGCTCAAACGGGCAGTTTTATTCCAGCTAAGGCCGCAACTATTGGCCTGGTTGACAGAATTTTTACACGTGTCGGCGCTTCGGACGAATTAAGCAGAGGCCAATCGACTTTTATGGTCGAAATGACCGAGATGGCAAACATTATTAACAACGCCGGCGAAAAATCTCTCGTAATTTTGGATGAAGTCGGCCGCGGCACGAGTACTTACGATGGCCTATCTCTTGCATGGGCAATTACCGAACACATTGCGAGTAAGCTGAAATGCCGAACGCTTTTTGCAACACACTATCACGAATTAACCGAACTTGCCGAACTTTTTGAAAATGTTAAGAATTACAATGTAGCTGTTCGGGAATGGATGGATGAGGTAGTTTTCCTGCACAAGATTTTGCCCGGCGGAACTGATAAAAGTTATGGCATTCACGTTGCCAAATTAGCCGGCATTCCAAAAACTATTTTGGACAGGAGCGGCGAAATCCTGGATGAATTGGAAAGCACATTTCAAAAAGAGGCCGGCGGTGAACATTTGGCCAAACACAAAACCAAAGAGCCGGACAAGGATTTACTTTTCGTACAAAAACATAAATCAGTTCTGGATAAATTATCATCAACAGACGTTAACAATCTGACTCCTATTGAAGCAATAAATCTGTTAAGCCAGATAAAAAAGGAAATCAAATAAGAGAGCTATTATGAAAAAAATTCTCGCAGATAGGACAAATAAAATCGACGCAAGCGGAATACGAAAAGTTTTCGCTCTCGCAGCCACAATGAAAGACCCAATAAATTTCTCAATCGGCCAGCCGGATTTCGATATTCCCGAAACCATAAAAGCAGAGGCAATAAAAGCCATTCAATC
>JAGLNB010000098.1 GCA_023139715.1 Planctomycetota bacterium
GGCAAGGGATTTTCTCGTGCCAAGCAGGCTGGTCAAAAACAGCTTTTACGCCCTGCCGCAATCGCCGCAATTGTTCAAACAAATCCTGATGGTCAGCGGCGTTGATAAATACTTCCAAATCGTCCGCTGTTTTCGAGATGAAGACCCAAGAGCTGACAGGCAGGCGGAATTTACGCAAATAGATGTCGAGGCAAGTTTCGTTGATTCGAACGACATAATCGGCATCCACGAAAACCTGATAATAAAAATATGGAAAGAAATACTCGGCCAGCATATAGCCGCTCCGATGAGAAGAATAACGTACAAAGACTCAATGGATAATTACGGAAATGACCGGCCGGATTTGCGATTCGAAATGAAGCTAAAGGATATTTCCGACATTGCAAAACAAAGCTCGTTTAAGGTGTTCACTTCGACAGTCGAAAAAGGCGGAGTCGTTAAAGGACTCTGCGCAACAGGCGGCGGAAAATATTCGAGAAGCGATATAGAAAAAACACTAACCACTTTCGTTGGCGATTACGGAGCAAAGGGACTTGCCTGGTTCAAAGTAAAACAGGAAGATGGAAAACTAACACTGGCCAGCAGTATTGCTAAATTTTTCAACACAGAACAACTCGATAAAATAATTGAACGATTCGAAGCTAAAGATGGCGACCTGCTGCTGTTTGTAGCTGACAAAGAAGTAACTGCAAATAAAGCGTTAGCACCATTGCGATGCCGACTGGGCAGAGAACTAAAACTCTACGATGAAAAAAAATTCGAGTTCGTATGGGTAGTGGATTTTCCAATGTTCGAATGGAACGAAGATGAAAAACGATACGATTCACTGCACCATCCGTTTACCGCAGCTGTGCCGGAAGATTTGGGAAAACTCGAAACTAATCCGGCTGATATTCGCTCGCAGGCATACGATATAGTTGTCAACGGCTCGGAAATCGGCGGAGGAAGTATTCGTATCCATAATCCGCAGGTACAGAAAAAAGTATTTGAACTGCTCAATATTTCAAAAGAGCAGGCACAACGGCAATTCGGATTCTTTTTGAAGGCACTCGAATACGGCGCTCCGCCACATGGAGGCATAGCGCTAGGTCTCGATAGAATGGTTATGCTGCTAACGGAAACTGAAAATATAAGAGATGTTATCGCTTTTCCAAAAACGCAGCGAGGCCAGTGCCTGATGACAAACGCACCAAGCGAAGTTGACCAGAAACAATTGGATGAACTAAACATTAGAATACAAAAGTAACCAATAGCGTTTGGCGAAATTAATAGCGGTAAAATCGAGATAAAATTTTATGCGAAAACGCATACATCAGATTTATCATAATGTTCTGGTTTTTCTGCGACTGTCGCCGCTTTCGCTGGCTGAAAAATGCCGGATGGCATTCGGAGCTGCGATAATATTCGTGCTTATCCTGGCTTTATCAATTCCATACGTCTGGATGAATCAGCTGACACAAAAAGCAGTGCTCGACATTGCCAGAACAAAATCAGATGCACTCTATGACCAATATATGAAACTGACGAAAAATGGAGAAATAATATCCGAAAAGCTAAATACCCCAGGCGAAATGCAATGGATTAACCTTACCAAAAATACCGAAGAACAATTTCAGCAATTAAGCAATTCGCAAAGGGAAATGCTCAAGCTTCTGCAGTCTGAAAAAACCAGAGACGATAACATTCTGCTGGAAAAAGAAAACGGCCGAGCTAAACGATACTACATAAGAATTTTCAGAACAGCGGACAGCTATAAGCCGATTGCAGCAATTATAATGCAAAGACCGGCCAGCGAAATAAAGCAGACCGTACTGATGAACAGGGTCTGGGTGGTAGTTGCAGGTCTAATCGCCGGAGCCGGAGCAATCGTGGCTTTCTACACAATAACTCAACGAGTAATCCTGAGACCCATCAGGCGGCTGAGGGCACTTGCAAATAACGTCGCAGAGGGAAATTTCGATATAAGAAGTGAAATAAAAACCGGAGATGAATATGAAAAACTCGCAAACGCATTTAATCATATGCTAGACGGCATACAGACCGCTCAGGAAAAATCACGCCAGACAAATATACAGCTTGATGCCAAAATTTCGGAACTTTCAGAAAGAAACATCGAACTGTTCAAGGCAAATAAAGTCAAAGGTGAATTTCTCGCTAACATAAGTCATGAATTCAGAACACCGCTGAATGCAATACTCGGCTTTGCCGAAATCCTGCGGGAAAAACCCGGCGGTTTGGACGAAGAAAAAACAAAAAAATATGCCGAAAATATTATCACCGGCGGCAATCGTCTGCTGAATATGATTAACGACCTGCTCGAAATGGCAAAAACCGAAGCCGGAAAAATGAAGCTGCATATAGATGAAACATCTATACCGGCACTTTGCAATGCAGTAGTAGGTTCGTTTGCAGCACTGACAAAAAAACAAAAAATTAAAATCCGGCTGACTGTAGATGAAAACATACCAACACTTTACACCGATGCCGGAAAAATTCAGCAGGTACTTTATAATTTCCTGAGTAACTCTATAAAATTTACGCCGCCAAAAGGCAAAATCGAAATCCGAGCCGAAATGCCAGATGAAAAAACTGTGCGAATATCCGTAAAAGATACCGGCTGTGGAATCGCCGAGACAGACAAAGAAAAAATATTTGAAAAATTCAGGCAAGTTGACGGCTCTATCACCCGCAAATCAACCGGCAGCGGTCTGGGACTGGCAATCTGCAATGAATTGGCCGCAATGCTCGCTGGAAGCATCGGCCTTGAAAGCCAGCCCGAAAAGGGTTCTACATTCTGGCTGGATATACCGGTAACACGGCCGGAAAATAAGGAAAAAACAGCAGAACAAAAAAATAAAACCGCGTAACAGCAAATGCGAACTTTGTTTGACCTGTATCACAATTGCGATACAATGTATTGTTCACGATTGAATTTTCCAGTTTGTACGCGGGTAAGTAGCTTGAAAATAAGCAGTTATGGTTTTGTTCGCGGACATTTACTACCCTGAAGGGTATGAGTTCGCAAAATTAAGGATAAAAAAATGAGCAGAAAATTTGTAAGAGCAATCTTTCCAGGTTCGTTCGACCCTATTACGAACGGACATCTCGATGTCATTAAAAGAGGCGTAAAACTTTTCGGCGAACTCATTATAGCCGTTGGCAGAAGCCCTATTAAAAATCCGCTCTTTACGCCCGAAGAACGTGTAGAAATCATAGCTGAACTGATAAAGGATATGCCGGGCGTTTCCGTTGAAGGATTTGAAAGATTAACCGTTGAATACGCAGCAGAAAAAAAAGCTGATGTCATTTTGCGCGGCCTTAGAAGTTTAACAGACGTGCAATATGAGTTTCAGCTCGCTATGACAAATCGCTCCGTTACCGGAATAGAAACCGTTTTTATTATGACAAGCGAAGAATACGGATTCACAAGCTCAACTTTAATACGCCAAATCGCTTCGCTCGGAGGCGACATCTCAAATCTCGTGCCGGAATCAGTTTACAAACGCATAAAAGAACAGCTAAAAAAATAAATCACCCAATATCTTCCAATAAAAAACTATGTTTACAGTAAGCATCGAAACAAATTTTACATCAAAACATCAGCTCGCTTTGGCCAACGGTTCAAAGGAAAATTTACACGAACACAAATGGATAATAAAAACTTCTGTCAGCAGTGAAAATTTAGACAGCGATGGATTCGTTATCGATTTTGAACAATTAAAAAAAATGGTTAATGATATTGCCGCTGAATTTACCAACACAATAATAGATAAATCAGCTGAAAAAGTAGCACAAAACATATATCAAAAACTTCAAAAAAAGCTGCCAAAAAATATCAAACTAAACCGCGTTAAAGTCGTTGAACAGCCGGGCTGCTCAGCAACATTTAGTGAACAAAATTAAATTCTGCGTCCGAAAGAAATTTAAAAACAATTCCAAATATGCAAAAACGTCCGAGAAGACCATAAGACAGGATAGAGCAATTTAATTTTTCGTGCTCGCTTTATGCCTATTGCGGCTTCGGCTGGCGGCATCAGATTTGCTCGCAATATTTCAATATTGCTGTGCAATCTTCTTTGCCATCCTTGTCCTCATGACGGCCTAAAGCTGAACAGAAAATATTAAAGTGCTCTAAAACCAGATAAATCCATAAATCGTTATGCAGTGCTTTTGAAAATTTGACGATACTTACAAAATAAACCTGCTATAATACTCTTTATAAGGATATCATAATATGCAATGCCAGATATGTAATAAAACAGAAGCAACTATTCACGTAACCGAAATCGTAAACGGCCAGCGAGCTGAAATGCACCTGTGCTCGCAGTGCGCCGAGCAACAGGGAATAGCCGTCAAAAGCCAGATACCTATAAACGAATTACTCAGTAGCCTGCTGGCAGTACAGCCGACAGATAGCGAACTTTTCGGCTCAACATCAGAAAAAGAAATGTCCTGCCCAAAATGCGGCTTAACTCTGGAACAATTTCGCAAACAAGCAGCTCTCGGATGCCCTGATGATTATAAAGTTTTTGAAAAATCGCTACTGCCGCTTATAAAAAAAGCACACGATGGAAAAACAAATCACTGCGGAAAAATTCCTTCAAAAATGCCGGCTG
>JAGLNB010000099.1 GCA_023139715.1 Planctomycetota bacterium
TGTACCATTGCTATTGTGGCTGAACTACTCTGCAAAAGCATTGTGATAAGAGCTCCTGCAATAACAGCGAGTAGCGGATTTCCTCCAAGCCATATCAGTGCCTGCTGTGCCTGCTCGCTGTCTTTTAGAGGGCCAAAACCGTCTTTCATAAAAGCTATGCCGACAAAGAGTATGCCGAATCCAAGCAGCACCTGGCCGATATTTCGTCTTTTTTGCGTATTACCAAGTGTTTGAACAAGAAACCCCAGCCCGATTGCCGGCAGTGCATAGGTTGTAATTTTGAATACAGCCAATCCCGAAACCAGCCAAGCGGTAAATGTTGTTCCTATATTTGCTCCGAGCACAACGCACAACGCCTGCCGTAAAGTCAGCAGAGAAGCGTTAACAAATCCGACAGCCATAACAGTCGTCGCCGAGCTGGATTGTATCAGGCAGGTGGTAAATGCTCCCACAAGAACAGCTATCATTCGGTGTTTTGTAAGAGCTGCCAGGAACTTCCGCATTTTTTGTCCTGCGACTTTTTTCAAGCCATCGGACATTATTTTCATTCCGAACAGGAACAGTCCCAACCCCCCTATTGTACCAAAAATCATATCTCTAATCATAAGTTTGTATCTCGTCTAATTTGTTGTACAGTTTGGCTATTGTTCTTGTCCTGCGCGGTAGTTTTAGCTTGTTTGGTTTGAACGGTCAAGTGGTTTTTTGAGTGCTTTTGGAATTGGCGATATTTTTTATTCCATATCTATTTTTTGGGCTCTTTGTTTTTTTATATCACTTCTTTGTTTCTTTTTTTTGAGGCGTTTTTCCTTTGCTGCGAGCGATGGTTTTGTCTTTTTCCTTACTGTTTTTTTCTTTATTGCCTGTCTTAATAAATCGGCCAGTTTTTCGATTGCCGCCTGACGATTTGCTCTTTGCGTTCGGTATTTTTGTGAAATTATTCTTATTACGCCGTTTTTATCTATTCTTGTTGCGAGCTTGGTTAGTATTTGCTTTTTTTGCAGATTCGAGAGGTTTTCATTTTCGACGACATTAAAGAAAGCGGTTACGCGGGTATTGACTTTATTTACGTTTTGCCCGCCGGGCCCGGAGCTTTTCGAGAATTTGAAAACCAGCTCTTTTTCTGAAATGAATATATTGTTTTCGATTTCAATCATTTTTTACGCTCGTATTTTATATATCGTCTTTTTTGTGGATTTGGCGTTATTACTAATACACAAAAATTGCTCTTGAGTATTGACTGGTTAATCGGTAGCTTATTTCTATATGGACGAAATCCGGCAAAAATTGGCACTGCTAGACGAGCAGCTAACCAGCAGGAAAGATTCTTTCAAAAAAATCGCAGCCACCGCCCCGCTGCTCTTTGCGGCAACCGGCTTAATCGCAGGAATAATAATACAAAATGCTTTTCCTTTGCCGCCAATTGCCTCGCTAATATCATTATTAATCTCCGCTGTTTTGTGTATCACTATTTATAAAAACAAACAAACTGATTCCAACGCACTTATTTTTTTGAGCTGTGCAGCCGTTATTTGCTTTGCTTCACTTGGCTCAATTCGGCTGACTGGCTACAAACAACTATCGCCAAATAACATCAGCAATTTTATTTTGGATTCAGAGCAATCTCGACTGGCAACAATTCGCGGCTCGCTTATCACCGAGCCATATACAGCAAAAAATGAGCGGTGGCATTTTGCAAAATTTGCTTACACAGGTGCATACAGCAGTTTTTATCTAAAACTTGGCGAGATAAAAACTACGACCGGTTGGCAGAGGGCGACAGGCAAAATTCGTGTGTATATTTCCGAGCCGACTTTGGATTTAGAAGTCGGCGATTACATACAAGCCGACTGCTGGCTTGGCAGATTTAAAAAAGCTACCAATCCAGGCCAGTTTGACGTTGCAGAATATCTCGCTAACAGAAATATTTTTATTACCGCTTCTGTTAAATCGCGAGGCAATATCGAATTATTAGAAGTTCATCCTGCCGGACTTTTCATAAGATTGAAAACAAAACTAAAACAAATTGCTACTGAAGCATTATTGGATTCCAGTCCCCCGCAGGAATCAAGCTATGGTTTATTGAACGCATTGCTGCTGGGCAACAGGGGAAATATTGACAGCGAAACTTACAAGTCATTTCAAAAAACCGGCTTATTGCATTTCATAAGTTTATCGGGAATGCACCTTGCAATTTTTGTCGGGATTATCTGGTGGCTGTGCAAATCCATAGGGCTATTAAAACCGGCCAGAGCTGTTATTATTTTTTTACTGGTTGTCCCGCCAAGAGCCCCAACTCTTCGAGCAGCGATTATAGCTTTTGTTTTTTGTGTTTCACTTCTTTTTCGCCGCAGCTCAAATTCGCTTAATACATTATCACTTGCCGCAATAATTTTATTGTTAATACAGCCAACCGGACTATTCACAGCCGGCTGGCAGCTGTCATTTACCGCTGTTCTTGGCATCATACTCTTTACAAACCGAATTCATTTTTTCCTTTACGAAAAAATTGCAAATTTGTCATTTGGCAAAACAACAAAACCATTTTTTCGCATAGCCGCAAAATCCGGCGTATACTTATTACAGCTATTTTCAGTTGGCATCGCCGCATGGCTGGCCGGTGCTGGCATTTTGTTATATCATTTTTACACAATAAATCCGCTAACCTGCTTATGGACGGTAATTGCTTTTCCGTTTGTAGCAGTGATTCTAACTGTCGGCTATTTGAAAATAGTTTTGTCTTTTTTATTGCCGACTGTCTCTTTAATGCTTTCTTTTGTTGCTGCGGCTCTTGCTGATTGGCTGATTTGGCTCGTAAAATTCATTTCGGATTTAGATATTTCTCAAATCCTGATTGGCCACGTGCCGATTATGCTGATAGTTTTCTATTATTGTTTTATTTTCTTTGCGGGTTTTATTTATTTTCGCAATCACCGGCTTAAAAAGGTAATCTGCATAGCGGCTTGCCTTTTAATAATTGTTTTTTTAACCGGCCTTAAATGGCAGAGAACGCACCCAAAAGACTTAACAATAACAGCTCTTGACGTTGGCCATGGCCAGGCGATATTAGTTGAATTTCCCGGCAGGACAAAAATTTTATTCGATGCAGGGTCATTGCATAGGCATAATGTTGGTTCAAAAATCATATCGCCCTTTCTTGACTACAAAGGCATTGGCAAAATCGATTCCAAAATCATAAGTCACGGCGATGTGGACCATATCAACGCTATACCTGAAGTTGTCGAAAACTGCAAAGTTGATAGCATTTACGCAAATGAGGGTTTTCTATCAGAATTGAAAGAAAATCCCAGGAACACCGTAAAATTCCTGACCGATTTTTTATTCCAAAGAGGCCTTGGAATCCAGCCATTAGCAGATGGTTTTAATTTGTACAGTAATACCGATATAAAGTTTCTCTGGCCGAACAAAAAGTTTCTAAAAGACATCGCAGAATTAAGTAACAACAATAAATCACTGGTTTCGTTGATTGAATTTAGTGGTGTTAAAGTGCTTTTGTGTTCCGACATTGAATATTTTGCACAGGAAAAACTTTTTGAAATTCATCCTGACTTAAAAGCTGACATTGTTGTTGTACCGCATCACGGTTCAGCCAAAACATTATCTGAAGATTTCATCACAAAACTCAATGCAAAAATTTTAATATCGAGCTGTGGCCGTGGAAACTACCAAAAATGTCTGCTTACTCCCGGAATAAACAAAACAAAATCATTCTATACCGCCGGCGATGGAGCTATTAGCATTTGCATAAATCGAGACAGCAGAGTAAAATCATCAGCATATATTTTTTAGGAGAATTCAACCACTATGAAAAAAATTGTAAAAACCCTTACTGTAATTATTTTAACAGTTCTTATTTCAGCAACGCTGTGCTTTGGCGATGCGAACACAACTTTCAGTTATCCCACTGCCAAATTAGATGTAAGCGACATAAGTTTTTATCAGCCGTCTTCGGATATAACGCCTTACCCGGTTGCTCGCAGTAAAAAGGTAAAGAATATTATATTCTGTATCGGCGATGGTATGGGCTTGTCGCAGGTTGAAGCTTCACGGCTTAAAGCAGCCGGCAGTGCTGGCGTGCTTTATATGGAACGTATGCCTTTTGTTGGGCTTAATCGAACACATTCAGCCAACGCCCTTGTAACCGATTCAGCCGCAGCGGTAACAGCTCTTGCCTGCGGAATAAAAACCAATAACGGGATACTCGGTATGGCTCCTGACAAAACAAAATATCAAACTATTCTCGAAGCTGCAAAAAACAAAGGCAAACGAACCGGCCTTGTCGCAACCTGCGGCATAACGCACGCTACACCTGCCGGTTTTGCCTCGCACGTAAAAAGTCGAAACAATCGAGCCAAAATAGCCGAGCAAATGCTCGCAAATAAAGTAAATGTTATGCTTGCCGGCGGCTGGGAATATTTCCTGCCAAAATCCCATCTGGGCAGCAAAAGAAAAGATGAAAGAAATCTAATAGAAGAAGCTAAATCTGCCGGCTATGAGTATATACAAACTCCGCAGGAACTAAGTTCAGCAAAATCGCTGTATTTACTCGGCCTTTTCCAGCCGGGGGCACTAACCACCAATCCGCCGGAGCCGACTCTTGCGGAACTGGCCGAAAAAGCTATTGAAGTTTTGAATTGCAAAAAGAAGGGTTTCTTCCTGATGGTTGAAGGCAGTCAAATCGACTGGGCCTGCCATGATAATAATATTGATAATGCCGTCAAACAAACGCTGCTCTTTGACCAGGCGGTCAAAGTTGCAATTGATTTTGCATTGAAAGATAAACACACGCTGGTAGTTGTAACCGCTGACCATGAGACAGGAGGCCTTACAATTCCAGGCGGTGATTTAGCCGGCAAAAAAATTGACACCAAATGGTCAACAGGCGGCCATTCAGCTATGGATGTGCCAATTTATGCGTTTGGGCCAAGGGCCGAAATTTTTTCCGGCGTTTATGATAATACCGATATACCGAAAAAATTTGCAAAACTGTTTGGCATAAAAAAATTCCCAAAGCAGCTTAAATAGATATGGCGGAAACTGTTATAAGAAAAGATGCGACAGCTGATTTGAAAATAAAAATCGGCGACAGAATTCGTAATGGCCAGATTGTCAGTGCAAAAACAAATTCCGCTTGCGAACAACTGACAACGCTGCCCATATCAGGCACCGTAAAAAGCATTCGCTTTAACGGTAATAGTCACGAATTTATTATCGTGGTTTCAGACACAAAATAATCAACAGTAATTCCGCTTATCATTTCATATAGACAACGATTTCCACTCTGCGATTTCTTGCTTTTCCGGAAGTATTTGCATTTGAAGCAATTGGCTTGCCTGCTCCGCAACCAACAGCCCGAATCCTATCTTCAGGTATGCCCTTGCTAACCAAATATCTGACAACGGAAAGTGAACGCTGAGCCGAGAGCTCCCAATTGTCTTTCCATCCGGATTTTTTGATTGGGTCAGTATCAGTGTGACCAACCACATCTATCTGCCTGCCGGAATACTGGCTCTGCAATACAGAAAGAATATGATTAAGTTCTACACTGGTTGCCTTTTTGAGCGTGGCTTTGCCGGCATTAAAGAGTATTGCGTTTGGAAGAGTTACTGTAATTGTTCCGGCTGCCGGATCAAAAGATACATCGTATCCCTCTCCAAAACCAGAAGCTTCGGCTGGGCTTTCGTTGCGCTCAGCGATTTTTTCCTGAAGCTCTTCTATAGTTTGCTGACTTTGCGAAACCTGGTCAGCAAGTTCACCTTTCTGCATTCTCTCACTTTCGAGTAGGCCAAGCGTATTTTGATGCTCTACATTCAGGGCCTGATATTTTTTCTTCCAGCTTGTACAGCCGGATGTAAAAATCGCAAAAATCATAAAAGAGCAAAGGGCCAAAAGCACTATTCTGTTGTAAACGGTTGAATATGTTATTTTTTTCGCAGCTTGCATTTTGAAATCTCCCTTTTTATTTATGGTTAGTACCAAATTTTCAAAC